>CAYSMV010000058.1:0-5737 GCA_964432245.1 uncultured Desulfobacterales bacterium | reverse complement strand
CTCGCACCTCCCACGTCTCGCCCGGCTGCCGCTGTCGCTCTCAAACACAAAAAAAAATTCCCCCCCTCCCTCGACGGCGGTCGCGGCGATGCCGGTCATATCGATGGTCAGGCCGTCTCTGGCCAGAGCCCAGAAAGCGGTGCCGGGCTCCAGGTTGAAACCGGGGTACTCATGATAACCGCCCTCATTCATCAAAGCGTTATAGGTGCCGATGCGGTAGTACCGGCTGTCATAACCGCCGTTCAGATCGTCGCCGATAACGGCCGAAGCGTGCGGGTTGTCAAGGATATAATGCTGACAGGACAACATGACAAAATCCGCCGCCTCGGTCCCCGGAGAAGCGGGAGGCAGCTCGGCTGTTTCCGGTGAACCGATCATGAAGGTGTTTTTGTATTTTTCGTTTATATTTGACCAGGTAAAAAGCCCACTGCCCGCGTCCCGATAGCCTACGATCCACACATAAAGCACGCCGGGAGTAAGCCATTGGGTAGGAATAGTATATTCCTCCAGATCACTTCCTGAAAGATGCTCATAAAAGGCCGGATAATCACCGCAGCCGAAAGCACTCCGGTCCGCCCGGCCGATCCGCCACCAGCTCTCTTCGTGAGCGTCCCCTTCGGGATCGGAAAAAAAACTGCCCTGAAGCGTAATAGCGCTTCCCGGAGCAAAAATCTGAGACGGCTCCGGATAAACATACTGGGGCTGATTTGCCGGCAGATTGTCGACATTGGTGACGCTGACATCCTCGGGGTCAAGACCGTCATATTCCGCGTCTTCGCTGACTGCCGGAGCGGTGATAATCGTATAAAGAACATCCCCCTCGATCCCGTTGTCCTGACCGGTAACCGTGACGGTCTGGGGGATATTCCCGTTTTCGGTGGTAAACGTCAACCACTCGGGCGAAACAATGCCGCTATCCGGATCAGAACTGGACAGGGCAATCTCCACGGTCGCGACCGGCAGGCAGCACAGAACAATTGTGAAGGTATCGCTGCCGCCGCACCTGGAGGTCAACAATCCCGAAGTAGGCGTCACGATGATGCCGACGTAGTCATCATCGGTATTGGTGACGCCGACGTCGGATCCGTCCAGGCCGCTATAATTGCCGTCTTCACTGACCGCCGGCGCGACGATCACTGTATAGGCAATATCGCCATCGTTCAGGCCGTCATCAACGCCGGTCACGGTGACGGTCTGGGGAGTAGACCAGTTCTCGGAGGTAAATGTCAACGACTCTGGCGAAACCGTGCCCTCGCCGGTATCCGAACTGGACAGGGCAATTGTCACCTCGGCTCCGGGCGATGTATCCAGAACAACGGTAAACGTATCACTGCCCCCACCTTCGTCGGTGATCAGGCCGTCTGCAGGCGTAACCGTAATGCCGGGGACAGGCGGAGGAGAAGCAGCTACCAATTCATAGCAGCCGATGTCCGACGCTAATCCCTGGGGCCGGCCGATTCCTTTAAAATCAATATTAATAGTTGATCCGCTGGCCGCGTCAACGCAGGGAGAGCCGGGAGAGAGCTCATAATTGTCTCCCGCGGCGTCTATAAAGAAAGGGTCGACGTGGCTACAGCCTGTTCCTTCGCCGACACCGTCGTAATTAGTCACGTTATCGTACACATCGTTATAGCCAAGACTGGGAGTGGGGGCCCCGGAGACGACGGCAACTCCGAGTTCCAAACCGTTAATAATATTATAATAAATATTGGGCGCCACCGTGTCGACATCATGATGCATTGAAATACCGGTGGTGGCCGGTTCGCCGCCGCCGACCAAAGTGTTGTGATAAATGGCGGGAGAGGAGGTGCCACCGGAGCCAAAAGCTTCAATCACAATGCCGGTAGAAACCGCACCGATATTAATAAGGTTGTTGATGATGGCCGGGGAGCAATCATAACCCGACGCATAAATTTGGATTCCATGGAGGTTGTCGTGAATTTTGTTTCTTATGGCAGCATTGGTATTGTCGCAATTATCAAAATAGATGCCGCTGTTGTTGTCATGCAATCCGCAACGCTGAATGGTGGAGTTTGTAACGTAAGAAAAAACAACTCCGGTGGTAAAATTGCTGATTTGAAGATCGGAAATCAGCAGGTTGTCGACATTTAAGGCCGTGAAAGCTTCCAGCCAGTAAGTCGCAAGAGGGTCACCCTGAATGATGCTTCCGCCGCCGACAGCGCCCTGGATGGTAATATTATCGTTAACGATAGTGATCTCGCCATCCAGCTCATCCGGATAAGCGTAAGTACCGGCGGCTACATGCAGAGTATCACCTTCCAATAACCGGCTCACCGCGTAATGCATAGTCTTCCAGGCGCCAGTGCCGGCGGATAAACCATGAGCATCATCATCGGTGCCGTTGTTGATATCCACATAATAATGCGTTGGCACGTGCTCGGTAAAGACAAGCACATCACCAATGCTGTTGCCGGCCACGATCATGGCTCTGCCGTCGGACAGGAAATCAAGGGCGGGGCCATCGCTCATTCCACCGCCTGATAAGACGGTTTCCGTTTGCCAGGCCGCGCCGTCCCAGCGTTGGAGAAACAGGTCGGCTTCTCCCTGGCAACAGATGACCGGATATCCGGCAGCGTCGAATTCCAGGTCCGAAGTCTGACCGACGGCAAAGGGCAACGCTGTCTCGATGTTCCAGACGCTGCCGTCAAAAACGGCATATAAGAGATTCGAACCTTCATCATAACAACTGATGGCCGGCTGACCTGCCGGCGTGAATTCCAGATCAATACCAACAATTGTCCCGGAAGCGACCACCGACGGATTCCAGGTGCTGCCGTCGTACCAGGAATAAATCAAGCCGGGAGACGCGCCGCCGGCGCAATACGCCACAGCCGGATCGCCGGAAGGCGTAAAGCCAAGGCTGGGAGCCACGTCGCTGACCCCTGAGGCGATAATGATTGATGTCCAGGTGCCGTCCAAGTATGCATAAACGGCGTCAAGGGTTTCACCATTAATAAAGGCCGCGGCCGGACGGTTCAAGCTGTCAAAGGCGTGCGAAGTGCCGGACAAGCCGGCAATCCAATCATCGACAGCTTCCGTATTCCAGCTTGTGCCGTCGTAATAGGAACGACGAATTTCAGTGTCCCCGGCGGTGTATACTTCATGGGCGCCATGTGTTATGGAAGGGTATCCGCTTACCGGATCAATGGCCAGGGAAGGTCCATCACCTCCTAAGCCGGGCGTTTCTGTGGCCCAGCCCGTCCCGGGATTGGAAGCGTAGCCCAGTTCGGAGAGGGAATAACGATAATAAGCGATGTGGGGAACGTCAGAGGAGTCGATGAGGATGTCCACATCCGGCTGCCCCGAGTCCAGCACACCCATTTCGACCGTAGCGACGTCATATCCCGCGGCACTTGCGGTTGTCGCTAAAAGGGATAAAACAGTCAGACATATCGTCAGCATAATCAGCCGGTTTTTTTTCATGGCGCTTATCTCCTGATGGTTTTATAAAAATCCCATACCGTTTATTCTTCAACTGCCGGCGGTTTCGGAAAACCGATCAGCTCGGGTATTTGAGGCGGCAGTGGAGGGACGATAAAATTTTCCGGATCGTCGTTGTTGGTGTTATCCGGGCCGGGATCATCAATCGGCGGCGGCAGTGGATTGGCCGGTCCGAAGAAAAGAGACGACGAAAACAGGCCGGACCCCAAAACCTGCGTTGTCCCGCCGTCCGGCAAAAAGCCCCCGCCCGGGCCGCTGGAGCCGCCCCCGCCCGGACCAACGAAACCGCCCGGGCCCGTACCGCCGCCGGATGACAACAAGCCCAGTGATTCCAGCAGACTCATGAATTCCCCTTCTGAAATATCCACCGGCTGTCCCGTGATCTCTCCCAGTACGGTTACCAATTGTTGAAATGAGGTGACGATAACCGGTTCCTGCAGTGGGTTGGACGGATCAATGATCTCCAGAACCGTGGTGCCGCCGGCCGTAATAATCGTCTTGTTGCCCTGCTGGATGATTTCCAGAACAAAATCCGAGCCCCGGACACCCACCACGGATGATTCGGTCTTGACGTTAAACTGTGAATGCTTGTAATCAGACAGTTTCTTAACAATAAAACGCGCCTTACCCGACAGCATATTAAAAAAAGAAAGCCGGCTTCCTGAATCGGGATCATAGATGCTCTTGTCGATTGCGATTACCGTATCCGAAGAGAGTACCAGACTGCTGCCGTCGTTTAACGTCAATTCAACATGACCGTCGCCGGCGGTATAGATGGTATCCCCGTTGTACAGATCCATTCCCTCCCGGATCAGGTATCCGCGGCTCTCCTTTTCATGCCGGATAACGGCTTTTCCCCGGGCCAGTTGCACCCGGCCCACGCTCTGGCCGGGACCCGGTTGATATGTCTCTTCGATTATCAAATCATCCGGTATGGTATTTTCAAGAGCCGAAGCCCGCTTATCATCACAGACCAGGACGCCGGCAAAAAACGTCATAAAAAGTAACATCCAGAACCTGGAATACTTTTTGTGGTTGAGGTTTATCATGGCATTAGACTCCCGAATATTAGAGTTTGAATGTCCAGAACAGTTTGACGGCATTGCTTTCGTATTCGAAATCTTCATTGTATTTCTCCGCATCGTCTATGTTGGAATTGTTTTTTGTATATTCATAGCCGATATGGGCAGACATCATGCCATCCATAAAGTCTTTGGACAATAAGACGTTGGCGACATATTTATCGTCATCGCGCAATCGCCCGTACAGAGAATTAGCATGCTCATACCGTTTTATTTCGTGTTCTCCGCAGAGACCGCAGTAAAAGCCCCAGCAGAGGTTGAACCTGGCCGCCAGCTCGGTGGTGATCAGGTCATAATCGTAGTCTTTATGATCCGCGGAATTGACTTCATAGCCGATCCCGGCCCGCAGGGATCCCAGGCCTTCCGGCAGGGCGTACTCGCACCTTAAGAAAAGTTCATTGGCATAGCCGTCCTGGTCGGAATCATACATATTGTTATCACGCTGGTGGTTATAGGAAAGTTCCGCCAGCAGATTTTTAAATTGCCGGCTGACGGTTGTCTTAACCTCGTGCCGGCAGAGGTAGCTGTCGGAATCAAGCCAGTAGTAGTCGGGATTATAGGAGATGCCGAAGGTATAATCCTTCAACCGATACCTGGCGTATATGTCAAACAGGCTGCCGGATATGTCGAATTCTTTGAATTCCTCATGCATGGTTAAGTAATGACTGTATCCGGCCCCCAGAACAAATTTTTCCGTTTTTATGAAATCATATGATGTGGAGAGATAGACGCTGAGGATATTGTCTTCTTCATCCCCGTAAAGATCATCATTATCGATCGGCTCCAGCACTTCGTTATCGTCATATTCCCACCCCACTTTGGCCGTAAAAGAATAGCGGCGGGACTCACGTTCCATCTGCTGGATTCTTTTCAGAAGATCGGTGGCGGACCGGCGCAGACTGTTTTCAGCGGCGTTCTGCTGGACCAGAGTCAAGGAAGTTTTCGCCGAATCGAAATTTTTCAGCTGTAAATTACAGACACCGGCATAATAGGCGGCGTTATAGCGAGCCGGGGTATCCATCCGGGCGGCTCTTTCCAGGCATTGCAATGCCTGCTGATATTTCCCCTGGTTATAACGCGCCAGACCGGCATAATAATGGGCCAGGACGTTCTTCGGCTCGGCCGCCGCCAAAGCATCAAACAGCTTTTCAGCGGTAGAAAAATCATTCAACATATAGTTGACATAGGCCCAG
>CAYSMV010000057.1:0-4956 GCA_964432245.1 uncultured Desulfobacterales bacterium | reverse complement strand
GGGTCCATATTCCGCTCCACCATGGACAGCGAGCTGGCCCTGCATATTTTCATCAAAAACCTGAAATTCGGTTTTGAACAGGCCCTGCTGAACATGGTCGCCCGGCTCCGGGGGGCTTACGCCTTTGTGCTGCTGACCGGCCGGGGCGAGGTGGTCGGCATCAAGGATCCCAACGGCCTGCGGCCCCTGTGCCTGGGCAGGTTGAACGGCCACTACGTGCTGGCCTCGGAGTCCTGCGCCCTGGACCTGCTCCAGGCGGAATTCGTCCGGGAGCTGGAGCCCGGCGAGATCGTCATCATCGACGATACCGGCCTCCGCAGCCTGTTCTGCGGCCAGCCCCGGCAGCGGACCTTCTGCATTTTCGAGTACATCTATTTTGCCCGGCCGGACAGCACCATATACGGCCGCAACGTCTATCAGGCCCGCAAGGCCCAGGGACGGCAACTGGCCAGAGAAGCGCCGGCCGCGGCCGACCTGGTCATGCCTTTTCCGGATTCCGGCAACTACGCCGCCCTGGGTTTCTGCGAGGAGTCCGGCCTGCCCTATGAGATCGCCATGATCCGCAACCATTACATCGGCCGGACCTTTATCCAGCCGACCCAGCACATGCGCGACTTCGGGGTGCGGGTCAAACTCAACCCCGTCAAAGAGCTGCTGAAGGGCAAGGAGATCATCATCATCGAGGACTCCATCATCCGCGGCACCACCGCCCGCACCCGCATCAAGGCTTTGCGGGAACTGGGCGTCAAAAAGATCCACATGCGCGTCAGCTGCCCGCCGCATCGCTTTCCCTGCTATTACGGCATCGACTTTTCCACCCGGGGCGAACTCATCGCCGCCACCATGTCGATCAGGGAACTCCAGGCCTATATCGGCCTGGGCTCCCTGCACTACCTCTCCCTGGAAGGCCTGCTGGAATCCACCACCGACGGCCATGATGAGGAGAAAAAGCTCTTCTGCACGGCCTGCTTTGACGGGTGCTACCCGGTGCCGGTCGAGGCCGGGGTGTCCAAGGGATGCCTGGAGTAAATCAACCGCCCTTTTTCCCAAAGGCTCAAAATGGCGCTCCCAAAAAGAATTTCACTTCGGGTTCATTCGAACAGGCCAGCAGGCCCTGTTTTTTTTAACAAATAGTCGGGTTTAATAAAACCACTGCTTGCGTGGTTGAAAAATCATTTTTCATTTATTTTGGACAATAGTGAAATTTTAATAAATTCGTAAAAATCAACATGGAATGGCAAAGTAAAAAGTTCAAAATCGAAGCGGCGTAAATCCCCATGAATGCATCGTATTGAAGAACACGTGAAATTACGAGGGGCGCAGATGTTGGATTTTTAAGAAGCCATCAAAATTTAGCTTTTAAAAACGAAAAGTTTATACTAATCTGCCAGATATTCCATTCTGAATTATTTATAAAGAAAGCGGAATGATACCCTTTCAGGCCAATAGAGCTGTTTTTTCCTGGTGCTTAACCGCTTTCTGCATTTTTCTCTGGACGCTTCCGGCAAACGCCGATCAGGTTATCCAAATCGCCACCGGCAATAAAAAAATTCCCTTGGGAAAATATATGTCCATATTCGAGGACAAGGCGGATAGCCATACCATCAACGATGTCATTTCCGCGGATGCCAAAGAGAACTTCCATCCGGGCGCCAAGTTGATTCCCACCTTTGGCTTTACGAAATCTACATTCTGGATTCGGCTTGACATGACGAATATATCCGACAGCCCCCTGCCGCTGATCATTGAAAGCAACTGGCCCCATCACGACATGATTGATTTTTACCTGTTTCATAATAACGAACGCATCCTTGAAAAACATCAGGGAGACCTGATGCCGCTTGATGCCCGGGAGAAAAAATATTTAAATCCGCTATTTCATTTTAACATAGCCGCCCGGACACATTGTACGGTGTTCATGAAAATAAAATCCAAGGCATCCATGATACTGGATTTTATCCTCTGGGACCCCTCATCTTTTTCCGGCCATGCCATTGAAAAACACTATGTTCTCGCTCTTTATTACGGCGCCATTCTGATAATGATTCTTTATAACCTTTTCATATTTTTCGGCATTAAAGAAAAAATCTATTATCTTTACTACGTCCTGTTTATCAGCAGTCTTCTCCTGATCCAAATGGTGCTGGACGGGTTTGCCTATGCGTATTTATGGCCGTCCTCACCTTTATGGGCAAACAAATGTGTGAATATTTTCGTGTTCACGGGGGTCTTCTGGGGAACGCTGTTTTGTCAAAAATTTTTAAATACCCGCGTACACGCGCCAAAGCTCAATCTGACGTTGAACGCATTGGCCATTATCTCTTTTATCGGTATAGGGGCATTGTTCTTTACCGATGTTTTAATTGCCGGAAAACTCGCTTCGTTTACCGGTATTGTTTTTGCCCTTTTATCCTTTTTAACAGGTTTGACCTGCCTGTTAAAGGGCGTGCGGGAAGCCCGGTTTTTCTTTTTTGCCTCCATGTTTCTGTTATCGGGCATGATCCTTGTCGCTTTGGGATACACCGGAACCATTGAAAAAAATTTTCTTTCAACATTTGCCATGCATATCGGCACAACCATCCAGGCCCTTCTGCTTTCTTTCGGTCTTGTCGATCGAATCAATGAACTCAAACAAGAGCGATCCCGGATTCAGGAAGCCAACTTGGCGATGCAAAAACAGTTTTCCCAGGAGCTACGGAAAGAAATCGAACTTAAAACACTAGACCTGAACAAGCAGAAAATTCAGCTGGAACGGGCCAACAAAGAGCTCAAGAAAATAAACACCATGAAGTCCAATTTTTTTGCCGACCTCAGCCATGAATTGCGGACCCCTCTGACTCTGATCAGAGGATGGACCGACTATATCATCAGCGGCGAGCTTGGACAGATTCCTGAAAAACTGAAAGAGACCATCCGCAAAATCGACATCCAGAACCTGGCCCTTACGGAAAAAATCAATCATATGCTGAAGCTTTCCAAATTCGACGCCGGCATGTCGAAGGTTGTGCTGCACGAAATCATTATTGAACCGTTTATTGCGAATATCGTGACAAACTTTCAGGATCTGGCCACGCACAGAAACATAGCGCTCAATTTCTCGTCCCGGTCCGACATCGGTTCTATTCTTATAGACAGAGAAAAATTGACGGACATTTTAAACAATTTGATACGGAACGCTTATAAATTTACGGAAAAAGGGAAAATAGACGTTATCCTCTCTTCAGACGGGCACAACATCGTCATTGAAGTCAGGGATACCGGCATCGGCATGAGCGAGAAAACCCTTAAAAAAATTTTCACCCGCTTTCAGCAGGGTGATGATTCAAGAACGCGACTATATGAAGGCACGGGCCTGGGCCTTGCGATTGTAAAGGAATCCGTCGATATGCTGCATGGCGCCATTTCGGTGGAAAGCGTGGAACAACAGGGTACTACCTTTACGGTTCAACTCCCCATGAATCTTGAAGCGCTGGAACCCCATGCGTTCGCGGAGAGGCGCAAAAAAAACCGAAGAAGGAACGACCGGAATTATGAACAACATGATCGAAGAAGAAACCCGAGAAGAGAAGAGGATTCCGTCATAGTTGATAGTGAAAATATCATTCAGATTCTGGCCTCGGATATCAAAACCAGAGATATAGAGACGATTAAGGTTGTTGAAGCGAAAAATTCACTGGGTAAACTGGTGGTCGCCGAAGACAATGCCGCGGTCCGGCTCCTTTTACAGGCCATATTAAAAGATTATACTCTTTTCCTCGCGCCTGACGGGCAGCTTGCCTGGGAAACCATTCAAAAAGAACAGCCGGATTTAATTATATCCGACATCATGATGCCTTTAATGGACGGGTACTCGCTGGTTGAAAACATCAAGTCAAACAAGCATACGGAAAACATTCCGATTATCCTGATCACCGCCTCTGCTGATAACACGGACCGGATAAAAGGTCTTCAACTGGGGGCGGATGACTTTCTGACCAAACCGTTTCATCATCTGGAGTTGAAAGCCCGCGTGAATAATGTCATCAGCCTTCGCAAACTCTATCGGGAAAAACTGCGTTCCGAACAACTGGAAACCTTTTTAATGGTACTTGCTTCAGCCATTGAATCAAAAGACAAATACACCGGCGGCCATGTGGAACGTGTGGCTAATTATGCCCGGGACCTGGCGCAAAAAATGAGACTGCCGGCAGACAAGATCAATGAAATCTATCTGGGGACGCTCGTGCACGATGTCGGTAAAATCGGCATTCGCGATGAGGTGTTAAACAAACCGGGGAAGCTTACGAAAGAGGAGTTCCGTCATATTCAGCAGCATCCTGTTATCGGAAAAGCACTGCTCTCCAGACTGGAGATGCTCCCCGCCGCCGTCAATATCGCCTATGGTCACCAGGAAAAATGGAACGGAACAGGGTACCCGCAAAAATTAAGGGGGCATGATATTCCCATAGAGGCAAGAATCTCGACGGTTGCCGATTTCTGGGATGCCATTACATCCGACCGTCCCTATCGACAGGCGATACCGGTTCCGGAAGCGATTGAGATCATGAAGCAGGAACGGGGGCAAACATTTGACCCGGTGATTCTTGACGCCTTTATGGATAACGATGATAAATTATACCTTCGATATTTAACAAAAGAACAGATGCGGGAATTACATTAAATTCACCGGCCGGGAGGACGGGGAAATATCAGCAGAGGAGGAGCCTGACAGCGCCTTCCCCGGGCAACAGGGATATTACAGTATAATGGATCATTTTGAAGAGATCAGAAAAGCCAGGCGAAAAAGTATCAAGCGGACGATGTGCCGGTTCGACAATTCCGCTGAAAGCTACTCGGTACATGATATCTCGGTTAAGGGTTTTTCTTTTCTGTGTGAAAAAGAAAAATGCTTTTTTGATAAAAATTTACCGTTAAACAACATTGTTATTCTCGATGCCGAAGGCAAAAAAATAGTTG
>CAYSMV010000056.1:0-11483 GCA_964432245.1 uncultured Desulfobacterales bacterium | reverse complement strand
GATCTTTTCCAGAGCGCGGGCGACACTGGCCAGGTTGCCGGCCTCATAATCCACGATGGCGATCAACCGGACGACTCCTTGGCCTTTTCCCAGAGTGCGTTCAGCGTGTCAAAATCCGTTCCCTCCACGGTCTTATTCTCCCCGGCCAGCACGGCTTCCATGTACTTGAACCGCTTCACGAACTTATTAATCGCCGCGGTCAGGGCGGTCTCCGGATGAACCTTTAAAAACCGGGCTAAGTTGACAAACGTAAAAAAAACATCGCCGATCTCTTCTTTCTGTTTTTCGGAATCGGCGGCTGCTATGGGGGCCTCCAGCTCCACCCACTCTTTCCTTCCCCTTTCCAGCACCCCGGCCACGTCCCTCCCGCCAAACCCCCCCCCGGGCGCCCGGGGCCGTCAGCCGATACGCCTGCATCAAAGCCGGCATTCCCCTTGGCACCGTGTCCATGGTTGAGACCGGTTCTTTTCCCTCTTTTTCCTGCAACTTGATCTGATGCCACCGTCTTTTCACATCCTCCACGGTTTTGGCTTCCTTGTCGCCGAAAACATGCGGATGGCGACGGATCATCTTATCGGCGGACACAGCAGCGGCATCCGCCAAGGTAAAATGTTCCAGGGATTGATATATATGGGCGATAAACATCACCTGGAACATAACATCGCCTAATTCCTCGCACACCTTGGCGGAGTTCCCGCTTTCAATGGCATCAATCAGTTCATAAACTTCTTCCACCAGATAAACCGTCATGGAGCGGGGCGTCTGGACCTGATCCCAGGGACAACCCTGCTTTCCCCTTAATCTGGCAATAATGGCCATCAGCCGTTCAATCTCTGACGGCGCCTCATCTATCTGCCGCGCTTTTTCCAACTTGTCTCCAACCCTTCTATTTTTGATTTTATCGTGGCCGGCAGATCGTAAAAATTTCTATCCGCCACTGCTTCAGCCGCCGTGGTCGCATACCCGTATAATATGGACTCCTGCATCACAGGTGCCGTAGGCTGGATAAATCGCGCGAAAATAAAAAACACAACGCCCAGGAAAAGAGCACCCTTGAAAATGCCGAAACCAGCCCCGAGCAACCGGTCCACCCAGCTTAACATGGTGATTCCCAGTGCAAACCGGATCAGGACTCCCAGAAGATGAATAAACAGAAACACACCACAGAAAATAATCGCAAACCCCAGGATATCGGCGTAAACGCCTGCCGCGATTTTCGCGGGCAATAACTCGACGACGCGGGGGTAAAACAAAAAAGCCCCATAAAATCCTGCGATTACGCCTATAATTGAAGCCAACTCACTGCTCAGCCCCCGGAATATACCGCGAATCATATAAAAACAGAGAACCGCGACAACAATCATATCCATCATGTTCATCAGCCAATCCACCTGTCTGTTGACAAATCCCGGTAACCTTTTCCCCATGCTTTATCATATCGGCCGGAATTTGCAAGACCGCTTTTTTTTGTGTATGATACAGAAAAAATAAATTTCTATTTTATTAAAAGGCAAAATTGAATGCGCGCTCCTGATACGGGAGAAAAACCGATCCGGATAGATTTTCAGGAAACAGAGCTGGCCAGGCAGCTTTTCGGCGAAAACAACACCCACCTTAAAAAAATTGCTTTCAGCCTCCATGTCAACATCAACGCCAGAGGGAATACCGTCTTTATCAGCGGCGATCCGATAGCAATCCAGCTGGCCGATAATGTCCTTAACCAGCTTTACGCGCTTTTGAAAGAGAACTACCCGGTTTATGAAACGGATATAGATTATGCCGTCAAGGCCCTGCGCGAGAACAACAAGGTCAATTTAAAAGATCTGTTCCTGGAAACCGTTTACGTAACAGCCAAAAAAAGACCCATAACCCCCAGAAGCCCAAACCAGAAAGCATATATCGACGCTATCAGAACATACGACATGGTCTTCGGTATCGGCCCGGCCGGAACCGGCAAAACCTATCTGGCCATGGCCATGGCGGTCGCCGCATTTAAAAACAACCTGGTCAACCGGATTATTCTTACCCGGCCGGCCGTTGAAGCCGGGGAAGCGCTGGGTTTTCTGCCCGGAGACCTGGCGGAAAAGGTGGACCCCTATCTGCGCCCGCTTTACGACGCCCTTTATGAAATGATGAGCTTTGAAAAAATCACCGCCCTGATGGAACAGAAAGTCATAGAAGTCGCCCCCCTGGCCTTTATGCGGGGCCGGACACTGAATGACTCCTTTGTTATTCTGGACGAAGCCCAGAACACCACCTCCCAGCAGATGAAGATGTTTCTCACCCGGATCGGCTTCAACTCCAAGGCAGTTATCACCGGCGATATCACCCAGATTGATCTGCCCGGGGGAAAGCCTTCCGGACTGATCGAGGCCAAGAACATTCTGAATAACATTGAAGGAATAAAATTCGTCTTTTTTTCGAAAAAAGACGTGGTCCGGCATAGCCTGGTTGAAAAGATCATCGCCGCTTATGAGGAAAATGATAAGATCAACCCGCCCCCCCTTGGAAATAACAGTTTGGAATAATTAGTAATTTTAAACAAAATCGTTTTTTTCTTGAAAAGGGTTGTTTATTTTTATACAACCTTTCAGACGGCTGTCTGAACAGACAGCCTGAATTTTTATAGGACAAATACAAAATACGATCAAACTCAAATTTAACCCTTTCATATTTCAATCATCATGCCGCCCAAACCCTTACATATCCCCTTTACCAGTATTGCGCTGAAAAACCCGTTTACCAACGTGCCCCGGGAAAGCAAGGCGTTTAAATGGATCCTGCTGGCGGCAACCGCTATTGTTTTTGCCGCGACTTTTTTTTCCTCAACATTTCCGGATCATTTCTACGATTATAATGTCAATGATATCGCCCAGAAAAATATTAAAGCGCCAACCGATTTTTTAATTAATGACATCGCCGCCACGGAAGAAAAACGCAGAAAGGCGGGCCAGGAGGCGCTGACTGTCTATGATTTTAACGACCGGCTGTCCAGCCAGATAAGACAACGGCTGGAAGCCGGCTTTGAAACAGCCAGGAAAGAACTGACCGATAAAAAAGAGCCAGGTACCGCCCAGGGCGGACCCGCTGCCGGCAGCAAAGAAAAATTTGAGGGCCTGCTTGGCATTCCCGTCAGCAACGGCGCTTACGCCATTCTGGAAAAAGAAAAATTTTCAAAAACAATAGAATCGCTCATCTACCAGGTCGTTTCTGAAATCCTCGATAATGGCGTCGTCGCCGACAAAGAAACCCTGCTGAAGGAAAAAGACAAGGGCATCATCCTCAGCCACGTTAGTTCGGAAAAAGAAGAAATCGTCGGTAATCTCAGACATTTTTATGGTTCTGATCAGGCCCAGTCAATGGTCCGCATCATTGGAGATCCTTTGCTGAATAATATGGACTATTCGGTTAAAAACTTGATTGTGGACTTTTCCCAGCGGCTTATCACGCCGAATGTTACTTTAAACGCCAGCAAAACGGAAAAAATGAAAAACGAAGCCCGGGAAAATATCAAGCCTGTATTGTTTAAGATAAAAAAAGGAGAAATGCTCCTCCGGGAAGGTCAGAGAATCACCGAACAGGATATGATAAAACTCAAGCGTCTGGAAACGGAAGCCGCAAGCAGGGTATCGCTGTCTGTCGGGACCGGCGCGGCTTTACTGGGGGGGCTGGTTATCCTGGTGGTGTTTCTGCGTAATTCGGAAAGCAAACAAAAAGGCGTGCTGGCGGACAGCAAAAACCTGCTTTTTTTTGCCACCATGCTCTGCTTTTCATTTGTTATCGCCCGTTTTTCCCTCTCTTTTGCCAAAGCAATAGCGGCCAACTCATCCTCTCCCGCCATTACACCGGAATCGATTTTCCTGATAATTCCCCTCGCGTCCAGCGCCATGATCGTCTGCCTTTTCATGGATATTGAATTAACCGCGTCCTTTGCTCTTATCCTGGCCCTGTGCACCGGCGCTATTTTTGAAAACCGGTTTGAAATCTTTGTTTTTTCCATCCTCAATATGACCATGGCGGCTTACTGGATGCAGCACTGCCGTGAAAGAAAAGTGTTTATCAAAGCCGGCGCCAGACTCGGCCTGTTCAACATGGCCATTGTCGTCGCCCTGAATCTGTATATGGGAGGCGCATCCGCGACGCACATTCTCTTTAACTGCGCCATGGCTTTTTCAGGCGGTATCCTGTCGGGCGTTCTCACCGCCGGCCTGGCGCCGGTGTTCGAAATGGCTTTCGGCTATACCACGGATATCAAATTGCTGGAGCTGTCAAATCTGGATCAGCCGCTTTTAAGAAAACTGATGCTGGAAGCGCCCGGCACTTACCATCACTCTCTTGTCGTCGGCGCCATGGTCGAAGCCGCCGCTTCGGAAGTCGGGGCCAATCCCCTGCTGGCCAGGGTGTGCGGTTATTATCATGATATCGGAAAAATCTCCAAACCCTTTTATTTTATCGAAAACCAGAAAGACGCCAAAAACCCTCATGAAAAACTGGCCCCTTCCATGTCCAGCCTGGTTCTTATTTCACATGTAAAAGAAGGCGTTGAAATCGCCAAAAGGTATAAACTGGGAGGCCCCGTCATTGATGCCATCCAGCAGCATCACGGAACCAGCCTGATAACCTATTTCTACGAAAAAGCGAAACACTACAAAAAGGAAGAAAACGGAAAATACGCTGGCAAGGAGAAAGAGGTCAACGTGGATGACTTCCGCTACCCGGGGCCCAAGCCCCAGACCAGGGAAGCGGGGCTGGTCATGCTGGGGGACATGGTTGAAGCCGCCGCCCGGACCCTGGACTCCCCCACCCCCGCCAGGCTTCAGGGATTGATACAGGACCTGATCAACAAAACCTTTTCAGACGGCCAGTTGAATGAATGTGAGTTGACTCTCAAGGATTTAAACAGTATCGCCAAAAGTTTTAATAAAATTCTTTCCGGCATATACCATCACCGGATCGAATACCCCGGGACAGCCAACGGAAAAAAGAAGAATGCCAGTACTGATAAGCAACAATCAAAAAAATCATCGCCTTCCCATCCGGAAAATAATGAAGAAAGCCCAGGCCCTCTTAAACGCCTTGGACAAACCTGAGGCCGAACTCTCGCTGCTGATTACCGATGACAAAAAAATAGCCCGTTACAACAAACAATACCTGGGCCGCCGGGGCGCGACCAACGTCATTGCCTTTCCCATGACGGCCGGCGCGTTTTCTGAAATCACGCCGAACCTTCTGGGAGATGTGGTCATCTCCGCCGATACCGCCGCCAGGGAAGCCCGGGAAATGAACATCAGCACGGAAGACCGGTTTACACAATTATTGATTCATGGTATTTTACATCTTTTGGGATACGATCACGAAGCTTCCGAAAAACAGGCAAAAAAAATGGGGCGGAAAGAAGTAAAATTGCTGAACATAATAAGATCGTTATAGACTAGGGGGGGGTAATTGTCATGGCGGGACTGGCTGTTAATGTCGATCATATCGCCACGATCCGGCAGGCCAGGGGCGTATCGTATCCTGACCCGGCCGCGGCTGCGGTTCTGGTTGAACTGGCCGGGGCCGACGGCGTGGTGGCGCATTTACGCGGCGACCGGCGGCATATTGCCGACGACGACGTCAGAAAAATCAGAAAAATCGTAAAAACCAGATTTATTCTGGAAATGGCCGCCACCGAAGAAATGGCCGAAATCGCGCTGGAGGTTACCCCCGACCTGGTTACCCTGGTTCCCGAAAATCCGCGGGAGGTGACCACCGAAGGCGGCTTGAACCTGTTGGCCGCCATGGACACCGTCGCCCGCATGGTCGATCGGCTGCAAACCAGCGGCATCAGGGTCAGCCTGTTTATTGATCCTGACCCGGAGCAGATCCGCCGGGTACGCGACACCGGCGCTTCCATCATTGAAATCCACACCGGCGCTTTCTGCGATGCCGCGGGCGTAAAAGAAAAAACCGCGCAATTTACGAAAATCAGGGAGGCCGTCAAAACGGCTTATAATCTCGGCCTGGGCATCAATGCCGGTCACGGCTTATGCTACCATACCATCAAATGGTTTTCAGGCCTCAGGGAGATCGACGAATTCAGCATCGGTCACAGCATTATCGCCAGGGCCGCCATGGTCGGCCTGGACCGGGCGGTTCGGGACATGATCCGCCTGATCAAGGAGCTCTGACATGTATCTGGTATCCGCCGATGAAATACGGGAAATGGACAGACGAACCATCGAATCCTTTGGCCTGCCCGGCCGGGTATTGATGGAGACCGCCGGCCGGGGGGCGACGCGCTGGCTGCTGGAATGTTTCCCGGATGCGCTGGAATTTAAAACAGGCGTCCTGGTCGGACGGGGCAACAACGGCGGCGACGGCTTTGTGATCGCCCGCCATCTTCACCAGAAAGGCGCCAGGGTAAAAATTTTCCTTCTATCCGAGGAAAATCGTATAACCGGTGACGCCGCGGCCAATCTCTCCCTGGCCCATGCTTCGGGCATACCGGTCATCTGCCTGCCGGATGAACAGGCTTTTGCCGGCCACCGGCACGAACTGGCCCACCAGCAGCTTTTTGTCGACGCCATTCTGGGCACCGGCTTGAAATCGGACGTCAAAGGATATTTCAAGACCGTCATCGACTTTATCAACAATTCGGGCAAGCCGGTTTTCTCCGTGGACATTCCTTCCGGCCTCAACGCCGATACCGGTCATCCCTGCGGCGTCTGCGTCCGGGCGGACGCCACCGCCACCTTCGGGTATGCCAAGACAGGCCTGATCCTTTTCCCGGGAGCGGACCTGGCCGGAGATTTAACCGTTGTCGATATCGGCATCCCGCCGTTTGTCGCCGACCAGGTCGCCCCGAATAAATGGCTTTTGACCGAAACCATGATTGCCGGATCCCTGGTCCCCCGGGCAACGGACGCCCATAAAGGCGCGACCGGCCATCTCCTGGTGATGGCGGGTTCTCCGGGCAAAACCGGAGCGGCTAAAATGACCGCCGTATCGGCCATGAGGGCCGGCGCCGGGCTGGTGACCCTGGCAATCCCGGCCGGTCTGCACGCCATGACGGCAGCCGCCCTGACCGAAGTGATGACCCTGCCGGCCGGCAAGCCAGACCAGCGAATTTTCGACAAATCCTGCCTGGAGCAGATAACAACGGCCCTGGCCGGAAAGTCCTGCCTGGCGCTCGGCCCCGGCATCGGAACGGATAAAGCCACGACTGAGCTGGTGCTCGCCCTGGTTGAGTCGGTTAAAGCCCCGCTGGTCGTGGACGCGGATGGCTTAAACTGTCTGGCCGGTCACCTGGATATGATCAAAAGCAACCCCGACCGGATCATATTAACCCCGCATCCGGGTGAAATGGCCCGGCTGACCGGGATGACGCCGGCCCAAATCCAGCAGGACAGAATCTCCTGCGCCCGAAAACTGGCGGAACAATACGGCTGCCACGTCGTGCTGAAAGGCGCCGGCACCGTCATCGCCCACCCGGACGGAAAAATATTCGTCAATCGCACCGGCAACCCCGGCATGGCCGCCGGCGGCATGGGCGATGTTCTGACCGGCCTGATCGCCGGATTCATCTGCCAGGGATACGATTACGGACAGGCGGCCCGTCTGGGCGTTTATCTCCATGGCGCGGCCGCCGACCGCCTGGCGGAAAAACACGGCATCGGCTTTCTGGCATCGGACGTCATGGCTGAAATTCCGGAAACCATGACCGGCCTGCTGGCAAAAGCATGTTGATCAACATCCAGACTCATTCTCCCGAAGAAACCATTGACCTGGGGAAAAAAATCGGCCGGCAGGCCGGCAGCGGTGCGGTAATCGCCTTGACGGGGGACCTGGGAAGTGGTAAAACCGCCCTCACCCAGGGGATAGCCGGGGGAATCGGTATAGCTGAAAAATATGTCGCCAGTCCCAGTTACACCCTGATCAACCATTATTCCGGCCGCGGCCCGGACCTCTATCATGTTGATCTGTACCGGCTGACGGACAGACAAGAGGCGGAAGGCCTGGGCCTGGATGAGGTGCTTCACCGGCAGGACGTGGTGGTGATTGAATGGGCCGAAAAATTCGGGCCATCCTTCTGGCGGGAAGACCTTGAAATCCGGTTGGCGATAACGGGAGAGACGGAGCGGAAAATTGTGCTGACTTCCCATGGGCCGACCGGCGAGAGGATAATTTCGGCCTTGTTAAACGATGACTGACGGCACTCGATAAATTATAAAATAATGGTAAAAGGCACCTCTAAAATTATTCAAAACAGCGAGGAAATATGAGTCTCATTGTTCAGAAATACGGCGGCACCTCGGTGGGCGACATCGACCGCATCCGCAACGTGGCCAACCGGGTCATTAAAGCCCAGAAGGCCGGCCATGACGTGGTGGTCGTCCTGTCAGCCATGGCCGGCGTGACGGACAACCTGATCCGGCTGGCCAACCAGGCCGCTCAGGACCCCGAACCGCGGGAACTGGACGCCCTGATGGCCACCGGCGAACAGACCACCGTGGCGCTGATGGCCATGATGCTGACCGACATGGGCTACAAGGCCCGTTCCCTGCTCGGCCACCAGGCCGATATTCTGACCGATTCGTCCGCCACCAGGGCCCGCATCATCAGCATCGGAGCGGACAGGATCAAAAAACTGCTGGCGGGAAAATACATCGTGCTGGTGGCAGGTTTTCAGGGCTATGACCGGGACGGAAACATCACCACCCTGGGCCGGGGCGGGTCAGACACCTCGGCGGTGGCCATCGCCGCCGGCATCAACGCTGATGTCTGCGAGATATACACCGACGTTGACGGCGTTTACACCGCCGACCCTTCGGTCTGTAAAAAAGCCCGCAAGCTTAAGACCATCTGCTATGATGAAATGCTGGAAATGGCCAGCCTGGGCGCGAAGGTGCTGCAGATCCGTTCCGTGGAATTCGCCAAAAAATACAACGTGCCCGTGCATGTCAGATCATCTTTCAATGAGGAGGAAGGAACCATGGTTGTTAACGAAGAAGCCGTCGGAATGGAACGGGTAATCATCTCCGGGGTGACCTGCACCAAGGACGCCGCCCGCATCACCTTTACCAAAGTGCCGGACCAGCCGGGCATTTCTTCAAAAATTTTCTCTCCCCTGGCCGAGTCCAATATCCTGGTGGACATGATCATCCAGAATACCCGGGCCAGCGGCTATACCGACCTGACCTTTACCGTGCCGAGAGGCGATTTTAAAAAAGCCCTGGCGCTGTCTGAAAAAACAGCCAGGCAAATCAGCGCCGAAAATGTCCTGAGCGCGGAAAACATCGCCAAGGTCTCCGTGATCGGCGTAGGCATGAAAAGCCACTCCGGCGTGGCCGCCACCATGTTCGCGACCCTGGCCGCGGAAAATATCAACATCCTGATGATCAGCACCTCGGAAATACGCATTTCATGCGTAGTTGAGGAAAAATACGCCGAACTGGCCGTGCGCGTGCTGCACACCGCCTTCGGCCTGGACAGCGATCAGTGAAACAGTTCACCGTCCGGCAACAGATCTTCGCTCTGGTGGCCGGACTCGCCATACTGGTTTTATCCCTCTGGCTGCATTAACTGCCCCCGCCCGATCAGGCGAGTCCCTGCTTTATTCATCTCGATCCGCCAGAGCGATGAAAAGCACGTCAAAAATCGATACAGGACCGGTTCAGAAGCAGACGGCTGAAGGTCAGCTACACGAAATTTCAAATACCCGGGGGATATGGATTAGTGCATTTTTTTCAAGCCAAGATACTTTCTGCTATGTTCAGCCAGATCATCATCAAATTCAGCATAACGGGGGACCGGATTAGACATCTCCATCCGTTTTCTTCCCCTCAAAAAACCATTGACATGCGAAAACATTTGGTTATAAATTTTTCAAAAAGGGGGTGGGAAAGCCGTCGCATTGCCACAGCGCGGATTTTATGATGAAAAAACTGGCCCGTAAAATCAATCGCGATGTAATCTTGAAAAATATGCCCGTGGGCATAAGCCTGACCACGCTTTCCGGAGAAGTGCTTACAGCCAACAAGTTTCTGCGGGAATGGCTGGGCGACGACGGGAGCAAAACCGCCGATCAGGTTTACGTCCGGCCCGGGGATCGCGCGGCCTGGATTCAAATCCTGAAAAAAGACCGCCGGCTGGTCAATCAAATCGTAGAGCTGAAAAAAAAAGACGGGCAGACAGGTAAATTTGTCGTCAACGCCCGGCTGCTCCAATACAACAAAACCGACCTGATTCTGTCTGTCGTCTCCGAACTGAATTCTACAAACCAGCCGTCGGACAACAGCGCCAACGCGGAAATAGACAACATCGACGCCCTGATCAGCACCCTGCTGGAACGGTTGGGAAAAAATAAAAAAGAGGTTGAGGACAATGTTCTGGCCAGCATGGAACAAACGATCATGCCGCTGATTACGACCCTGGAAAATACCGCTCTGGACCTTAAACAACGCCTGCTGCTTAAAAATTTGCGGACCAACCTGGCCGCCATCGCATCCCCTTTCGCGAGCAATACCAATGACAGCCGGCCCCGACTCACGCCCATGGAAATCCAGGTGGCCAATCTCATCCGCTCCGGCGCCAGGGAACTGGTCGGCAGGCACATTGCCGAGCCGGTCGCGAAAGGCGTGAACTGGACCCTGATCCTGGCCGCGGGCACAGGTATCTTTTTACTTGGCGGCTCAAGGAGCCGGGTGAAGTAAACAGCCTCTTGAACCTTTCTATCGTCTTTGTTTCCGCCATGCTTCGTTGGGCTGATTGAGAATTTAATTGACAATCAGCTAAAAACGGGGTATTGACTAAGCATGATACCAAGACAGGCGGAAAAGACGCTCCTTGAATTGGCCAAAGGCTATCCGGCAATCGTCATCACCGGGCCGCGACAGTCCGGCAAAACAACGCTGGCCAGGCATGTGTTTGGTGATTTGGCTTATGTCTCCCTTGAAAACCCGGATCAGCGGGAAATGTCCCAGGCAGACCCGCGTGGTTTTCTCGAAAAATATAAAAACGGCGCCGTGTTTGATGAGGTGCAGCGCTCACCGGAACTGCTTTCCTACCTGCAGGAACTCCTCGATAACAGCGATCGAACCGGCCGTTTTGTTTTAACCGGCTCCCAGCAGTTCGGGCTGCTTTCCGGGATCACCCAGTCGCTTGCCGGCAGAGTCGGCATTTTGCATCTGCTTCCCTTTTCATATCCGGAGCTGTATTCGCAAAAAAAATTTAAATCCCGGGCAAAAAACCTTGAAGAAGTCCTTTTTTACGGCTTTTATCCGCCGATACACGACAGGGCCCTTGACCCGAACATCTGGTATGGCAATTATGTCCAGACTTATATCGAACGGGATGTCCGGCAAATGATCAATATCCGGGACCTCGGGACCTTTCATCGTTTCCTGCGGCTGTGCGCGGGGCGAACCGGTCAGCTGCTGAACCTGTCGGGGCTTGCCGAGGATTGCGGCATAACCCACAACACCGCCAGGTCCTGGATATCC
>CAYSMV010000055.1:0-5747 GCA_964432245.1 uncultured Desulfobacterales bacterium | reverse complement strand
TATCCCGGTAATCGGCATCGGCGGCATCATGACCGCCGGGGACGCCCTGGAATTTCTCATCGCCGGTGCTTCGGCCGTGCAGGTCGGGACCGCCAACCTCGTCAATCCGAAGGCTTGCCTGGATATTCTGGACGGCATTGATCGTTATCTTGACGAGAACAACTTTTCGTCGGTCACGGAAATTATCGGGTCGCTGAATGCCTGACGACGGACCGGGGGCCCTGATCGGGTTTTGCGGTACCGTATTTTTTCAACATATCAAATCCCGCTGTTTTACGCGCGGCATCATAAACCGCGGTAAAGGCCTTGTCATATCCCAGCGCTTTTAATGTGAACGCGCCGCTCAGCAGGCCGGCCGCCGGAACCGGGTCGACGTTTTTCAGCATGTCGATATAGCCGGCCAGCCACCGTTCGTCGATGTCAATGCGATACCTGTCGGCAAAAGACCTGTTTTCTCCGGTGTTACGCACATACACGGCATGCATGACATCCAGATAGACGAGGTCCCAGCGGGAATCCATGGACATGGCCAGGGCCATGGGGATCGTTTTTCTGCCCGGGAAAGGAATGGCGGTAACGGGGGTGATTTTTAAGACGGCTGTATGAAAACCATGGCGGGTAAAGGCCTGCTCCAGCGGGATATGCTCGCTGGTGACGCGGAAGACCTCGTCCATGACGGATACCGGCATGACCCAGGTGTTGGTCAAAATCGGCAGGTCGGGATGAGGCGTCGTAAAGAAGCGGACGCTGCTGGAACTCTCAAAATCGGTCCAGATGTGGCCCGGTGGTTTTGCCCGGGACAGGAAGTCGCAGGCGCCGAGCGGCAGTTCCACCCGGGAGGGGCCGATTCCGAAGCGATAAGGGTAGTTACCGGCGGCATAAAAGCGGTTGGAGGGGATTGTCCATACGAGCCATAAGTTTATGATAACGACAGGAATTGACGCTATAAAAAAAAGAGCCGCGAAGCCATTGGTTCTTTGTTTCAGCGGCTGTTTGAATATATTGCTCAGCGCCATGAGAGAGACAGGGACCATGATAAAAGCAGCCGGCGCGATATTGCGTCGCATGGTCAATGAGAAGCAGCTTATTCCGGCAAGAAGGATAACGGCCCGCCACTCTTTTTTTATCAGCGCCGTCAGCGCCCCGGCCGCGGAAATAATCAGGATGAAGATAAAAGCCCAGGTCGCGACGCTGTGCGTAAATCCGGTATGAAAGGTCGGAAAAAATTCGCTTATGACCGACCAGGGATGATGGCCGCCCAGAAAATAATCGGCCCAGGGATGACCGGTCAGAGAATGTGAGGAGATTTGATTTTTGAAGAAAAAGATACCGGTTTTCAGCGGCAGGAGCGCCAGCCGCCATGTCCAGGGATTGATCAGGGTGACACCGGCCTGGAGAATAAACAGCAGGGCCATTTTTTTTATCGGCGCGTCCCGGCCGGGCTGGAAATCTTTTCGCCGCGGTCGCTGTAAGAAATCGCCGATCAGAAACGCGGCGGACAGAAACAGGCCGAGTATCCAGTAGCTGTGAGCGTTTACAAAGAGCAGTTGCGACAGAGCCAGCGCGGCAATGTAAAAGGCCCCGCCTTTTTTTTCGGAACGAAATGCCGTCAGAAGATAGATCTGGACCGAGAGTATGGCAAAGGAGACCATCTCCGGCCTGAGGAGGAACCTTTCAAAAGCTCCGAAACCGATCAGCAATATGGCGACGGCTGCAACGGCCGGATGGATGCCATCCCGCCGCATGGCGGCAGCGGAAAATCCGCCCGCCGTCAATACCAGCAGGGCGCCCAGTACCGAAAGGCCGGTAAATCCCCATACCGTGTATACTGCCGCGAACAGAATCTGGGTCAGCCAGTTGGCGTTGGGGAAGCAAAACCGTCCCTGACGGTCCCGCCAGGCGCAGGGCGGCAACTCCTCAGGCTCGGTTAACGGTTTGTCTGAGACGGTGTAAATGTGCGGGGAGCTTTCTACCGGGTGAAGCGTTTTGAAAAAACGGTGCCCGTAAACCAGGTGATATCCGATATCCGGGCTGCTGATCAATCGCGTTCCCAGCAGGGTGACGGCGGCAAGGGCCAGGGCCAGAGACAACCAGCCGAGAAAGTGAGCCCGACTATTTTCCGAGGTCTGGCAAGGTGCCGCAGGTGATGGTGGCATAAGCACTGTGGTTATGAATGGATTCGAAGTTTTCCACGCTGATGGAAAACCAGGTAATGTTCGGATCGTTTTTTAATTCAATGGCAATATCCCGGACAATGTCTTCCACGAACTTGGGGTTGTTGTATCCTTTCTCGGTGACATATTTTTCATCCGCGCGTTTTAGAACCGAGTAAAGGTCGCAGGAAGCGGATCGTTCGGCCAGTTCGATCATATCCTCGATCCATACAAATTTTTTAAACCGGATGGACAGCCGAACAACGCCCCGCTGGTTGTGAGCGCCGCTGTCGCTGATTTCCTTTGAACACGGGCAGACCGATGAGATGGGCACAAGAACTTCGGAGACCAGATCGACTTTACCATTGGCTTTGCTGGTTCCCAGCAGTCGGCAGGTATATTCCATATAGGCCGGCGTTCCGGTGACCGGTGCCGTTTTTTCGATAAAATAGGGGAAGGTGACTTCCATGTGCGCTGATTTGGCCTCCAGGTCCTTCTTCATCTGGTCCAGTATGCTGGCGAACGTTTTCAGGGATATTTCCGGCTGAGACATGTGCAGCAGCTCTACAAACCGGCTCATGTGCGTTCCCTTGTTGTAATGGGGAAGGTCCACATACATATTAATGGAGCCGACGGTCTGCTGAAATCCGTTTTTACGATCAAGCACCTTGATGGGATATTTAAGGTTTTTGATGCCGACGTTATCGATGGGCATTTCACGATAATCCGTAGTTTTCTGGATGTCTTTCATTGGCTGTTTCTCGTTTTGCCGCCGTTGAGCATATAGTCCGTCTTAATATTCCCCATGGCTCTGAAAATATTCCCTTTGATTTTTCTGTTGCTCTTGTAAAGCTGTTCCAAAAGTTTCCTTATCTCATGACGCCGGGATGTTCTGGCCGTGGGACAGGGATTTTCAAATTCCCGGAGTCCCTGATCCGTCACAAATTTTTTTATATCACTTTCCTCAACGAATGCAAGCGGCCGGATGATGGTTATCTCACCGCCGAACATGGGCAGACAGGGCTGCATGGAGCTTATCTCGCCGGCGTAACACATGTTTAAAAACAGGGATTCGATGATGTCGTCCTTGGTGTGACCAAGGGCGAGTTTGTTGCAGCCCATTTCGCCGGCTATTTCAAAAAGACGCTGGCGGCGAAGCCGGGAACAGAGGAAACAAGGGTTTTCGCGATTTGTCTCACTGTGGGCTATCACACCGCAGTTGGAATAATCTACCCTCAGCGACCAGCCCTGTGTCCGGCAATAAGCGGATAACTCGTCGGCAAAGCTTTTTTCGAACCCCGGGTCAATATAGCAGGGAAAGAGATGGTAAGTAACAGGAATCCTCGGAAGTCGTTCCTGCAGCAGCCATAACAGGGCCAGGCTGTCTTTTCCTCCGGATAACCCGACGCAGATCCTGTCCCGGTCGTGGATCATGTCGTACTGATGGATCGCCTTACCGACAGCGCTGTTGATTCGTTTTTTTCTGCTGGCGGGCATGCGGAACTAATTATTCTTCGTCGTTGTCTTCATCGGTTTCGTCGGCGTCGCCATTTTCTTCCAGGCCGACGATTTTTCTTTTAAATTCCCCCGCGATTTCCACCAGATCTTCCGCCGGCAACATGTCAACATCAGCGTTGAACAGTGGCTTCCCCGCTTTTTCCACGCTTTCCATGGTTATTTTACCGGCCGCTATTTCCCTGAGCGCCACGACGATGTCTTCGTTCTTCGGGGAAATTACCAGGTATTCCGACCCCTCCCGGATCTGTCTGACGCGCTGAGCCGCCAGATGAACCAGTTCAAAACGGGATGGGACTTTTCTCAAACAGTCTTCAACAGTGATTCTTGCCACGTTTAATCCTCCGGTATGAGTTATGAAATTTCAACCAGTTCATATTTACGCAGGCCGCCGGGCGCCTGCAATTTAATACTGTCACCCGGCGATTTTCCCAGAAGGGCCTTGCCCAGCGGAGAGGTGACCGAGATCATGCCGTTTTTGATATCAGACTCATCCGGTCCAACCAGCTGGTAAGTGACCTCTTCTCCGGTGTCCATGTTTTCCAGAAGAACCGTTCAGCCGAACATGGCTTTGTCCTTTGAAACCGTGTTCGGGTCAATGACGTTAAAGTCGGCCAGTTTGCCGGACAGTTCATTGATGCGCCCTTCCAGAAACGATTGCCGTTCCTTGGCGGCGTGATATTCGGCGTTTTCGGACAGGTCTCCATGAGCGCGGGCCTCAGCGATGGCCATGATGATTTTAGGCCGTTCCACGGATTTTAAAATCGCCAGTTCTTTTTTCAGGGCTTCGTAACCCTTTCGGGTGATTGGAATGGACCCCAATGGTAACTCCTTAAGTCCGGGAGAGGTTTTCCTGTTCCCGCAAAACTTGAATAATATTAAATTCGCGGTCAGCGAGAAGGGCCGTAAATTCAGGTCTTATAGAAAATCGGCAGCGATAGTTTCTCCACTTTTTACCCTCATTGGTTGTTTTGCTCAGGAGACTTTCTCATCAGGCGCTTTCAACATGTTGAGCAATCGTATCCCCGACTTGACCGGTAGTCATGCCCATTTTTTTTGCTTCCACGCTTTTCAGATCGTCCCTGACTGCTTTCATGACCGCCTGTTCAATCATGGCGGCGGCTTTTTTTTCTCCCAGGTGTTCCAGCATCAGGCTGCCGGCCATAATGGCCGCAACGGGATTGATAACCCCCAGCCCCGTATACTTGGGCGCTGCCCCGCCGATGGGTTCGAACATGGAAACCCCTTCGGGATTGATGTTGCCGCCCGCGGCGACCCCCATGCCTCCCTGAATCATGGCGCCGAGATCGGTAATGATGTCTCCGAACATGTTGTCCGTGACAATCACATCGAACCATTCGGGGTTTTTGACCATCCACATGCAGATGGCGTCGACATGGGCGTAATCGGTTGTGATGTCGGGATATTCCCGGGCGACGGCATGGAAGGTGCGCTCCCAGAGATCAAAAGCGTATGTCAGGACGTTGGTTTTGCCGCAGAGCGTCAGCTTTTTCTTTTTGTTTTTTTCGCGGGTATAATCAAAAGCATATCGAATACACCGCTCCACTCCTTTCCTGGTGTTGATGGATTCCTGTATGGCGACTTCATCGGCGGTTCCTTTTTTCAGGACGCCGCCGGCGCCGGCATAAAGGCCTTCGGTATTTTCCCGAATGACGGTGAAGTCGATTTCTTTTGGTCCTTTATCCTTCAGAGGCGTCTGGACCCCTTCATAAAGTTTTACGGGTCGCAGGTTGATGTACTGATCGCAGCTAAAGCGCAGTTTCAGCAAGAGGCCTTTTTCAAGGATGCCGGGTTTGACATCGGGATGACCTATAGCGCCCAGAAGGATGGCATCCGAGGCTTTTAATTTTTCAACGGTATCGTCATTCAGGATTTCCCCGGTTTTTTTGTAATGTTCTCCGCCTAAAGGATATGGGGTATAATCAAGTTTGAAATCGCATTTAGTTGAAGCAATGTTGAGTACTTTGACGCTCTCATTAATGACTTCCGGGCCGGTGCCGTCGCCGGGGATTATGGCGATACTGTATTTTTTCATTTACTGCGTTCCTTTGATTACCG
>CAYSMV010000054.1:0-5148 GCA_964432245.1 uncultured Desulfobacterales bacterium | reverse complement strand
ACGCCAGCGGCCTCGTCTTCAATGGCCGCCAGCGCGGAAAACCAGGAAGAAAAGCGCTGGATCAGGTCGCCCCGGCGCGGGTAATGGAGCTCGCGAACCTTCAATTTCGGAAACCCGCCGAATATCCCCTTCAGCTTGGCGCCGCCGAGCAGCACCAGATCCGCGTCCGGGAAGGCTTCCGCGAACCGCTGCATCAGCACGCTGGTAATGGCGATATCCGCGCCGAACGTGACCCGGGAAAGAAAAATAATCTTTTCCGGTTTTCCGATCTCTTGCCCGAGGAAAAAATTCCTGCGCAAACCCGCGGCCCGGCCAAGCAGGCTCTCGCCGGAAACAAAACCGAACTCGGAAAGTTTTCTGTCCAGTTCCCTGCCCGCCGCTATCTTTCTGCAGAAAGATACGATCTGGCACATGACCCGGTCGTAGATCTCCGTCTGCATATCCTCGAATTCATCGCAGAGCCCCTCCACGACGATGTCAAAAAGCGCCGAAGTGGCCCTGGCGTTTAACCCGCCGTCAGTCTCGAAGGCGGTGGCCATTTCGCATAAAAGCTCGATACAGGCATGTTCGTACCGGTCGCAGTAAAGGCATGAATCCATAAAAAAGAGCGCGACCTGACGGGAAAGGTGCTCGACCGCATCCGGGTTTGAATCCTTTTTTTTCAGGTTGTTCCACCTGGCTGAATATAGTTGAGGTGTCATGAGCTGAAAGAAGGTTAAAAATAAGTGGTTGTTTTACGGCCCTCACCTATAACAAGGCCGGTCTGATGTGTCAATCCTTTTTCCGGGCACGGGCGGCCGCCACGAGCCTTCCGGCAGGGGCGGCCTTGATTGAAACCTTGATAAACCCGTTCAGGGGTGCTATTTTTCCCATCAAGCATCCGACGGCGCCGCATGGCCTGTTTGATGGCGGCTCCTTTTCCGAATTGGCTGAACAATTTTTAAGGCGCCTTGATTCAATCGCCAGAATATTTATTATAAAAACCGCGCGGAAATGAAAAACAAGAAGCTAAACGATCTGCCTCCGGATTTCAACAAAAAGCGTAAAAACGGCTTTGAAGGCAAAAATAAAAATGTCCAATTGCCCGGCTCACCGGCCTTTCTCATCATCCTCATGGGATCTCTGGGCGATGTCGCCCGGGGCCTCTGCCTGGTCTCTCAGATAAAAAACAGTTTCCCGAAAAGCGCCATAACCTGGCTGGTTGAGCCGAAATGCAAAGAGGCCGTCACCTTTCACCCGCTGATTGATGATATTCTGGTGTTTGACCGCGCGAACTGGAAAAAGGGGTTGAAAGATATTTTTCATGAGCTCAGGACAAGGCGCTTTGACTGCGTGCTTGACCTGCAACGCCATTTCAAGAGCGGGGTTTTTTCCTTTCTGTCGGGCGCGAAATATCGTATAGGCTTTCATCCCGGGAATACCAAAGAGGGAAACTGGCTTTTCAATAATACCTATATCCCCTGCCTGGATGACGATTATTCAAAACTATTTCATTATCTTAAGTTTACGGAATATCTGGGGTGCCATCCGGAATATCTTCCCTCTGAATCCCGGGCCATGTTTGAATCCAGGGTCCTGGACTTCGGCTTCTCCGGGCCCGGGCTTCCGTCCCTTGCCGCCGATATCTTATCAAGAATCAAAAAACCGTTTATAGCGATGGTCCTGGGTTCAAGCTGGGTTTCAAAGGAATGGCCCGCTGAGAGATACGCCCGTTTAATCCATGATCTGGTTGAAACGACATCCCTGCATATCGTCATGGTGGACACCCCGGCAAAGCAACGGATGGCTTGCGAGCTTGAGCGTGCGATCGACTCCGGCAGGCTGATCAACCTGGTCGGGCGCACCTCCCTCCTGGAACTGGCCGCGGTATTAAAAGAAGCCGAGCTCGCGGTCGGGCCTGACTGCGGTTCGGCCCATATCGCCGCCGCGGTCGGAACGCTGTATGTGGCGCTCTTCGGCCCCACCTCGCCACAGCGAACCGCCCCCTTCGGCAGCGAGCATCTGATCGTCAGCAAACACCTCGCCTGCGCCCCGTGCTACAAGAAAAAATGCCCCGGCAAAGATACGATCTGCATGCGGTCCATTGAGGCCGGAGATGTGAAGGTAAAGGTACTCCAGGTATTGAAAGATATTCCGGGTATTTCGGCCAAAATCGCAGAAAACGGTTAGGGCTTCTCATTTAACCGCCGTCGCCTGCTTTTTCTTTACTCTTTCAATCAGGCCGATGCTTTCCGCCAGCACATCTTCGGGCGTAATCAGGGTCATGCAGCGGTGATGCCCCAGGGGGCATGTTTTTTCATGGCAGGGAGAACAGGCCAGCTCTTTACGCAGGACAACGGTTTTTCCAAGGTTTGTGGCCGTGTATTCGGGGTTGGTCGGCCCCATGATGACGACCGTGGGAATATCGAAAGCCACCCCGTAATGTCTCGGCCCGGTATCATTGGTGATCAAAAGGGTCAGCCGGCTGATCACGTATTTCAGAAGCGCCAGATCCACTTTTTCGGGGCCGGTGTTGATGATTTCCGCTCTGCCTGCCTTGAGAATCGATTCCGCGATTTCATCCTCGCCGGGGCCTACCAGCAGCAGAATTTTACAATTCCATTTTTCTTTCATCAGTTCCGCCAGCCTGGAAAAATATTCCGCCGGCCAGCATTTTGACGATCCGAATTTCGCGCCGGGATTCATCCCCACCATCATTTCGCCCGGCTTGATGCCATAACCGGCAAAAAGATCGGTTCCTCTTTTTTCTATTTCCCCGGAGAAAAAAAGCCGCGGCCGTGTATTTTCGGGAAGCGTCAAACCAAGAAAGCGGCAAAACGCCATATAGTATTCCACCATCGGCACCGGCTTGATGCCGTTTTCATCCTTCAGCGGTTCTGGCCCGCCGCTTAAAAACAGAGAGCGTAAATTTCTTTTATACCCGTATTTTTTTTTAGCGCCGCTTAAAAAAGCGATCAGGGCCGACCTGAAGGAGTTCGGCATGACCACGGCCATATCCGCGTTAAAAGATTTGAGATCGCGAACCCCTTTTAAAAACCCGCCGGAATTCTTGTCATTCAATTCAATTATAGCGTCAAACCAGGGGCCGTCCTTAATAACACCGGCGGCATATTTTCTGATAGCACCGACTATTTTCGCCCCTGAATAGTTCCGGCGCAGACACTCAAATACCGGGGTGGCCATGACGACATCACCTACCCAGTTAGGGCAGAACACAAGAATGGTTTTTGGCTCGGCGTCCACTGTTTGACAAACCCGTAAAAAATCAAGGATCTTCTCCCTTTTACCTGACCGGGAGGCTGAATTTATAGGCTGATTACCGTTTCCCATGATTTCCCCTGATTTCCGCCGCTGAATCGCAATACGGTGTTTGCTTTTTCCAGTAATATAAACATACCATGAAGGGTAGCCGATGTTCAATCAAACTTGCACGTCTGTTTCGTTTGATTCCGTAATTCCTGCCGGTTTCACCGTCTGACGCCATGTATGCCGCAAAGGCATCGGCCATTATGAAGCAGATCCGTTATTATGACCCGAATGTCAGGGGCAAAAGCCGGCCTCGTCCCTTCGGGTGATGTTGAGCCTTTCTTCTCCTAAGGAGCAGATAACGGCCGTACTGCATGGCGTCATCGAAAACAGCGGCGTGCGACTTTAGGATATCCGGCGGACCATCGAACTGATCATGAGGTTTTGACGGTTTTTACGCCGCCCTCGCCCCCTGATCCCTGAAAAATAGTTTTCTTTTTTTAAAAAAATAAAGTATTTGTCGTGGCGCTGACCGGGTAAGGTCCGCCATAAGCGAGCCGTATATTGATTGATCAATTGAAAGTAGTGATACACATGAAAGAAACAGAAAAAACCGCCATCCGGAACATCGCCATTATCGCCCATGTTGACCATGGCAAAACCACCCTGGTGGACGCCATGTTCAAACAGAGCGGCTTGTTTCGAAACGACCAGGTGGTAGCGGAACGGCTCATGGACAATCTCGACCTGGAACGGGAACGGGGAATAACCATTGCCGCCAAGAACTGCGCCATCCGCTGGAAAGAAACCAAAATCAACATCATCGACACGCCGGGACATGCCGACTTCGGCGGGGAGGTGGAAAGGGCCCTGTCCATGGCCGACGGCGCCATCCTCCTGGTGGATGCCGCCGAAGGCCCCCTGCCCCAGACCCGGTTTGTCCTGGACAAGGCCCTGCGGAACAGCCTCAAGATCATCGTGGTCATCAACAAGATCGATCGCAACGACGCCCGGCCGGCGGAGGTGCTGGACGAGATCTACAGCCTGCTGATCGACCTGGGCGCCACCGACGAGCAGATCGATTTCCCCTGTCTTTACGCCGTCGGCCGGGATGGCCTCGCCGTCAAATCCCCGGCGGACAAAGGCAAAAACCTGCACCTGCTACTGGACATGATGGTCAGCGAGATCCCCCCGCCGGCGGCCGACCCGACGGCGCCCTTCCAGATGCTGGTCTCGGATTTGAGCTACTCAGACTACCTGGGCCGTCTGGCCATCGGCAAGGTGATCAATGGTACGGCAGCCTCCAAGAAGAATCTGGTCTGCCTGCATAAAGACGGCCGCCAGGTTCCCCTGAAAATCTCCCAGATCCAGGTATACGACGGCCCGGGCGTCAAAGCCGCCAGCGAAGCCGTGGCCGGCGACATCATCATCCTGTCCGGAATAGAAGACGTGCACATCGGCGACACCATTTGCACCGCCGACCGTCCCCTGGCCCTGCCCCGCATCCGGGTAGACGAGCCGACAGTCTTCATGCGTTTTACCATCAACACCTCTCCCCTGGCCGGCCGGGAAGGCAAACAGGTCCAGGCCAGCAAAATCCAGGCCCGCCTGGCCAGGGAGAGCCTCAGGAATGTTTCCATCCGGGTGGAACCCGCCGACGACAAGGAAAGTTTTATCGTCAAGGGCCGGGGAGAATTCCAGATGGCGATTCTGATCGAAACCATGCGCCGCGAAGGTTTTGAGTTGTGCGTCGGCCGCCCCCATGTCATATACAAATACCAGGACGACCGGCGCCTGGAGCCCGTCGAGAAACTGCTGATCAACTGTCAGGCGGCCTACAGCGGCATCGTCACCGAAAAACTTCTACGGCGAAAGGGCAGCCTGATCCGCATGGAACGCCAG
>CAYSMV010000053.1:0-2963 GCA_964432245.1 uncultured Desulfobacterales bacterium | reverse complement strand
GCCTCTCTCGCGGGATGGGATACGCTGGTTCCCATGCTTTCTCCCTATCATCTTCAAGGCGGGCTTTTATTGAACGGCTCTTTCCGCGGCGCGCCGCGGGACGTCTTATTTGACGCGCGGCTCACCTCCGGCCGTGTTGATTTTCACTTGCCGGTCTCCGGGGATGGGAAAGAACCCGCCCTTCCTTCTCCAGGGGTTGTCGAAGGGATCGGCATTGATATCGGCGGAAGCGGCAAAGCCGGTCAGATAAACGGTAAATGCAGGGCCAGCGCGGAAAAAGGCGAAGTGTCGTCCGTGCCGTTTCAAAAGTTTTCCACAAATCTGAGCTATGAGCCGGATCAATTGAACGTCGTCGATTTTGCCATACAGGCCTTCCAAGGCGTTTTGAATGGCGCTGGACAATATAAAATCAGGTCGGGCGAGTGGTCTTTTCTGCCGGTTTTCAAAAATATCGCGGTGGAACGCGCTCTGGATATTTTCACGGAATACGGAGACGATTTTTCAGGTTTGTTGTCGGGCAGTTTTCAGGCGAAAGGAAATGCCGCGGCGGAAGATAAATTGCCGGAGTTTGTAAAAGGCGATTTTACCCTCGACCAGGGAGAATTGAAGAATTTTAACTTGACCGACAGTATCATGGAAGAGCTGTTCGGCCTGAAGGGCCTCACCCGATCCCTGGCGCAAAAGGAGAGCAAAATCGAGAGGCACGGCACAACGCGGTTCGATTCTCTACGGGGTAAGCTGGAGATGAAAGACGATAACCTGCATTTTGAGTCCCTGGAACTGCTAAATATAAGAACAACAAAAGCGACCGACTCCCTCGCGATTTTCAAGGGCGATTGCTCTCTGGAGACCATGACCCTGGATTTTAAAGGCAGGGTGATATTGTCCGCAAAGGATTCTGAAGACCTTGTCGAAAAATCTGAGGCGCTGGAAGCCCTGTTGAATCAGGAAAAGAGGATGGTTCTGCCGGTGACGGTAAAGGGGCCCGTCAATAAGCCGATTCCCGCTCTGGACAGAGAGTACGTGCTGAACGCTTTAAAGGAGCATTACAAGAGCGAGGCCGTGGACAAGGGGATGGAGAAACTCAGAGAAAAGATAAACCTGCCGGAGGGCACGGAAAAGATTCTGGAAGAATCCGCGGGGAAGATTCTTGACGGTTTGTTCGGAAAATAGGCCCGTATCTCATCGTAACACACGCGACCGGGGTTAAAGAAAATCAGGCGTCCGGCCATTGCTTACGGCCCTGTCTGTTCATCCTTTTGCGTTCACGCTTCCACTGCATTTTTTTTCTTTTCTCCCCGTTCCGATTATCGGCTTTATCTGCTGTCTGGAGGGGATGAATGAAAAAAGTACCGGCCTGGTTATGCCGGCCTTCAGCCGGCAGTCCGGCCGGCTCTTTCTTCAACCCTTTTCCGGGCGGTTTCTTTTCCTTGTCCCTGGGCAGGGCCGGTCCGGTAAAACATCCAACGGGGATGTAATCCGCGAGATACATTTTCTCTCCGGACCGGTAAAATACGACGTTTTCGTTTTCCGCTTCTTCCGTGTGCACCGTCAGGGTGATCGCTTCAGGGTCTCTCCTGGCGCCGATTTTTTCCGCCAGTTCCCGGTCGGAAGACAACAATATCCGGTCATGGGAGGTCGGGAAAATTCCTTTTTGCAGAACATGAGGATAAGCCCTTTGCCTGACGCAGGTGAACAGCTGCCGGGGAGTCGTTTGGCTGACGACAGGATACGCCGACTCCGACCTTTCGCGGGAACGGATACGGTTATCCCTGATTTCAAAAGAAACCTCGGGCAGGGTCATCGTCAGTTCATGCAGCGTTGCCTGCCTGACATGACGCCAGCCCTCTTCTTCATGCAGGGCCTGGAGGAGTTCCTTGATTTTCACAAACCCGTCCTCGTCAGGCATCAGCCCGAACTCTTCCGGGGCGACTCCCAGCATGTAAGCGATGATTTTTGAGAGTTTTTTATCTTGTTTCTGGTCAGCCATTTGAAACAGCCGGATCTATCCGGCAAAAAAAAAATTGTCATCCCCCGGTGTATTTTTTGTCATCCCCCGATAAAATGAGAAAGATGATCTCCTTTGAGGCGAAGGCGTTCCGCGGACCTTGACCTTTATACGGTTTTTCTGCTATCTGTAATCTCTGTTCGTCAATCATGTCAAGTCGGAAGAGGAAACAGACGTAAATGAAAACAAAAAAGTCCGAGGCGCTGTTTGAAAAGGCGCGGGCGCGGATGCCGGGTGGCGTTAACAGCCCTGTCCGCTCCTGTAAGTCGGTCGGCGGCAGGCCGGTGTTTATTGATCGCGCCAGGGGCGCTGAAATCGTGGATGCCGACGGCAACACCTATATTGATTATGTCGGTTCCTGGGGGCCGATGATCGTCGGTCATAACCATCCCGAAGTGCTGGCCGGGGTGAAAGCGGCTCTCAAGCGGGGCATGAGCTTCGGCGCACCGACCGATCTTGAGGTGGAACTGGCGGGGATGATTATTGAGGCCGTGCCCTCGATAGAGATGGTCCGTATGGTCAACTCCGGCACCGAAGCAGCCATGAGCGCGGTCCGGCTGGCCAGGGGCGTGACCGGGCGCGACCTGATCGTCAAGTTTGACGGGTGCTATCATGGCCATGCCGATACCCTGCTGGTCAGCGCCGGGTCCGGTGTGGCCACCTGCGGTATTCCCGGAAGTCCCGGTATTCCCGGCGATGTGGTTAAAAATACCCTTTCACTTCCCTATAATAATATCGCCGCCGTCAGGCAAGTGTTTGCCGGGCGCGGCCGGGATATTGCCGCCGTGATCGTCGAGCCGGTGGCCGGTAACATGGGCCTGGTGACTCCGGCCCCCGGTTTTCTTGAGGCCCTGCGGCAGGAGACGCGGAATGGTGGTGCCCTGCTGATATTTGACGAGGTGATGTCGGGGTTCCGGGTGGCTTTTGGCGGCGCTCAGGAAAGATTCGGGATTCA
>CAYSMV010000052.1:0-3205 GCA_964432245.1 uncultured Desulfobacterales bacterium | reverse complement strand
TTGCCGGCGCCGTTGGGGCCGATGACCCCGACGATGCCGCCGGCCGGCAGGGAGAAATTCAGACCTTCAAACAGGAGGCGGTTGCCGTAAGCCTTGCCGACGTTTTCCGCCTCAATGACGAGTTTACCCAGCCGTGGCCCGGGGGGAATATAGAGTTCCAGATCACGGGCCTGTTTTTCGTGTTCCTGGTTGAGCAGGGTTTCATAGGCGGTGATACGGGCCTTGGATTTGGCGTGACGGCCCTTGGGCGACATGTGAATCCACTCCAGTTCCCGTTGCAGGGTTTTCTGCCGTTCGGTCTCGGTTTTTTCCTCCTGTTTCAGGCGGGTCTGCTTCTGTTCCAGCCAGGAGGAGTAGTTGCCCTTCCACGGCACGCCGTGTCCCCGGTCCAGCTCCAGGATCCAGCCGGCCACGTTGTCCAGAAAATAACGGTCGTGAGTGACGGCGATGACGGTGCCGGCATATTGCTGCAGATGCCGTTCCAGCCAGGCCACCGTCTCGGCATCAAGGTGGTTGGTCGGTTCGTCGAGCAGGAGTATGTCCGGTTTCTGGAGCAGCAGGCGGCAGAGGGCCACCCGCCGTTTTTCTCCTCCGGAAAGAATTTTGACCGGCGTGTCGCCGGGCGGGCAACGCAGGGCGTCCATGGCCATTTCCAGGCGCGAGTCAATGTCCCAGGCGTCCAGGTGGTCGATCTTCTCCTGGAGCACGCCCTGGCGCTCGACGAGTTTTTCCATGGCCGCGTCGTCCATCGGCTCGGCGAATTTTTCGCTGACGGCGTTATATTCGTTGACCAGGTCCACGGCCTGGCGCATGCCCTCCTCGACCACGGCCCGGACGGTTTTTTCCGGATCCAGCCGCGGTTCCTGTTCCAGAAACCCCAGGGTGTGGCCCGGGGAGAGCATCGTCTGCCCGTCGAAATCCGGATCCACGCCGGCCATGATCCGCAGCAGGGAGCTCTTGCCGGACCCGTTCAGGCCCAGCACCCCGATCTTGGCCCCGTAAAAATAAGACAAAGATATCTCTTTTAAGACTTGCCGGGTCTGATAGAACTTGCTGACCCGCATCATGGTATAAATGATTTTTTCCGGTTCGGTGCTCATGCTGGTTTCTGAAAATAAGTTGCTGGTTTTTGGTTCCTACCGCGACACGCGACAGAAATTATCACAAATCAGGGCAAGTGCCAATATTTGTTTTCGGTTATGCCGTGTGTCCACCCCGGCGGGTAAAAGATATCCAGGCAGAATATATGGATTTGGTATATAGCTGTGGAATATAGACGGCCTGACAGGCGATCGATGCGTGACAAAATGGCTGCCGCCTGTTACATTATGGCTTATTTGCCAAAGTTTTTTTAACTTCAAAAGGGATGAGAATGGCGGTGTCATTAAGGGATCGATTAGCCGTCACGGGCTTTGTCTGTCTGCTGATCATTACCCTGGTGTCGATTGTTATACTGGCCTGGGTGCCTCCCGTCAGCCGGGACGCGCTGACTCACCACCTGTTTGTTCCCAGACTTTACCTCCAGCATGGCCGGATGTTGGAGCTGCCGCATGTCGAATTTTCCTATTATCCGCAGCTTCTTGAGCTGCTGTATTGTATCCCGCTTTATTTTCAGAACGATATTTTCCCCAAGTATATTCATTTTTCTTTCGCGCTGGCAACGGCCTGGCTTATTTTCCGTTATCTGCGGAAAAGGCTGTCCGTGCGGTACGCCTGGCTGGGCGCGCTGTTTTTTTTGACCCTGCCGCTGATTGTCAGATTGAGCATTACCGTCTACGTTGACCTGGGGCTGATTTTTTTCACCACGGCCGCCCTGTTGTCGCTGGTAAAATGGCGGGAGAGGGAAGCAAAGTGGCGGTACCTCCTGGCATCAGCTTTTTTCACGGGCCTGGCCGCGGGCACTAAATACAACGGCCTGATCGTCATTTTCCTGCTTTCCCTGGCGGTGCCATTTCTGGTCCCGCGGCGGCTCAAGAAAAGTTGGCAGGGAGCCGGCCGTCTGCTTTTCTTTTTTTTGGTCGCCGTGGCCGTGTTTTCGCCCTGGATGATCAGAAATTATGTCTGGACGGGAAATCCGGTTTATCCTTTATATTCAGGCGTGTTCAGCGATGTCGCAGACGACGGCGGCGTTTCTTCCGATGAAGTGGGCTGGACCCATTTTACGGTACGCAAGTATGTTTACCATGAAAAATGGTGGGAAACCCTCACCACGCCCGCGCGTATTTTTTTCGTGGGGCAAGACGACAACCCCAGATTTTTTGACGGCGTTCTTTCTCCGTTTCTTTTTCTGCTCCCTTTTCTGGCTTTTTTCGGCGTCAGAGGGGAAACGAGAAAGGAGCTGTGGCTTTTTTTATGGTTTGCCGCGCTTTTCATTATTTTCGCTTTTTTAAAGATCGATATGCGCATCCGTTACGTATGCCCCGTCATCCCGGCCCTGATCATTCTTTCCGTTTTCGGGCTGCGGAATCTCGAGCAGACGCTTCTTCCCGGGATGTTTAAATCCCGGAAGAGCGTGCGCCTTGTCTTTGGCGCCGTTATAATAATAATTTTTACCTGGAATTATCACTACCTGGCCGGACTGTTTCAAGAGGTGCGGCCGATCGGCTATCTGACCGGACAGGTTTCACGGGAGGCCTATATCGAACGTCATGTGCAGGAGTATCCGCTGGTGCGCTATTTAAACGAGACGACGTCCGGCCGGGCCCGTATCCTGGCCCTGTTTCTCGGCCGGCGGGGCTATTATTTTGACCGGGAGGTGCGGTTCGCGGGCAGCCTTTTTTCTCCCCGGGACGAAAACGCGCCCGCTTCCGCGGAAGAGTTGCGGCACGATCTCCGGGAGCAGGGGTTTACCCATCTTCTGGTGCGGTATGAACTTTTTCAACGGCGGGTGAAGAACGTCTTTGATAATGACCAGCAGGCGCTGATCAACGATTTTTTTCAGAACAGCGTTACACTGCTCAAGGCCCGGGCCGGTTACGGCGCTTATGAGATAAAAAGATAAGGCCCCGGGCTCCCGGCCGCGCCCGATATAACCATGAACAATCGCATTTTGGCTATGGCAACATGGGACGCCGGCCCATCGAAACTTTAACGGCGCGCCCGTCGGGAAGGCAGATGAAGATATGAGGGAGCGTTTTTATTCTGCCGGTGACTGTTCCGGCGCAGATGGAGCAGCGTGAGGCGGGGGCGAGGCCGGGGGGGCGGA
>CAYSMV010000051.1:0-5485 GCA_964432245.1 uncultured Desulfobacterales bacterium | reverse complement strand
AATCCAGCCGTCCCGACCAATAATTCTAATACAAGGCGAGGTGAGAGCATGGAAACAGATGCCTCAACTTACGGTATCGAATACGAGTTCTGTTTTGAGGATGGAAACCACAAGATTTTCAAAGTCGAGCTCGATGCGCAGACCATTTCCATTATTCATCCACAACCCAAGGATTTTCCCAAGTGGACCGCGCTGGATAACGAACAGTGTGAATGTTGTCCCTTGACACTTGATGATACGGCTTATTGCCCGATCGCACTCAACATGGCCGAACTGGTTGAAGAGTTTAAAAGTTCTTTTTCTTATGACACATGTCTTGTTTACTGTAGAACGCCGGAACGGATTTATCAGAAAAACACATCCGTTCAGGAAGGGCTGTTCTCCATCATGGGTATTATTATGGCTACCAGTAATTGCCCGGTCATGAATCTTTTTAAACCCATGGCCCGCTTTCACCTTCCCTTTTCGACAATTCAGGAGACAATGGTGAGATCAGCTTCCATGTATTTACTCCGTCAGTATTTTGTTCATAAAAAAGGGAAAAATCCGGACCTGGATATGAAGAAGCTCGATGAACACTACGAAAATGTCCAAAAAGTCAATAAAGGAATTTTAGCCCGCATCGGAAGCGTTATTGAAAAAGACGCCGATAGAAATGCGATTATCATTCTGAATTCTCTTGCTCAATTGTTCAACGTGGAAATCGATGATAATCTGACATCCGTTTATTACCTTTTTGACATCGATTAATCTTTAACTACGGCGCCGGAAGCAAGAAGGCTTTAAGACCGTCCGGTATCATCATACCGTCTTTTATTCCGTGCGTTATTCATCTTAAAACTACCGAACACTACCTTCGCCATGTCGCTGGCCATTTTGGCGCGTAATAACGGAATGCGAATGAGATGTTGATTACAATCGCGGTTTTTATTATTATGAAAAATAATTAACACAAACAGGAAAAGGGTGGGGCCATGAACGACCGTTCTGCGACAGTTGATCGATTGTTGGCAAAAGGCGTTTCCATCCTTTCGCCCAAAAGCATAGAGATCGATGACAACGTATCCATAGACAGGATTTCCGCTGACGGGGTGACGATTCATGCCGGCTGTAAAATTTACGGCGCCTCCACCTTTATCGCGCGCAAGGTGACGATAGGGCGGGAAGGTCCGGTCACTATTGAAAACTGTCAAGTCGGACCGGAGGTGCATCTGGGTTCCGGTTTTTTTTCCAATACCGTTTTCCTGGAAGGTGTCAGGACAGGTTCTAACGCGCATGTCCGCAAGGGAACCATCATGGAGGAAGCCAGCAGCATAGCGCATACTGTCGGGCTGAAACAGACAATCCTGTTCCCCTTCGCGACACTGGGCAGCCTGATTAATTTTTGTGATTGTCTTCTGGCCGGTGGTACCGATAATAAAAATCACAGTGAAGTCGGCAGCTCGTTTGTCCATTTTAATTATTCACCCAATCAAGATAAGGCGACGCCTTCTATTTTCGGTGATGTTCCCCGCGGAGTAATGCTTCGGCAAAGACCAATCTTTCTGGGAGGGCAGGGCGGTGCGGTGGGACCGCTTCGTTTATCGTTCGGTTCGGTTACCGCAGCCGGAACGATTTGCCGAAAAGATGAGAACAGTATCGGGAAATTGATTATTGAAAAAATTCTAAAAGGTGGCACCATGGCTTATATGCCCGGGATGTACACCAACATAAACCGGATAGTATCCAATAATATTAATTATATTGCTAATCTGGTTGCTTTGACGCGTTGGTATGAAGAAGTCCGTTCCCTGTTTGTTAATTCCAGAACCTTTCCGGAAGCTTTGCTGGCGGGACTCAAAGAAAAAATAGCCATGGGGGTTGAAGAACGGATTAAACGTTTTGAGGAATTGTGCGAAAAGATGCCTTTTTCCATCGCCATGATAACCCATGAAGACGACCGCCCGACAACTCTGATAGAGCAGAAACAGGAGCTTTTTGCGAAAAAAGAGATTGTTTCTGAATTGCTGCGGTTGCTTCTTAAATCGGAAGCCGGCGATGAACGTATGAAAAGTATGTTTCTGGAATCACTAGAGCGGGCAAAGAAGGAGCAGTCTCGGAATTATCTGACGGCAATCAAAACTTTACCTCAAGCGGATGTAAACTCGGGAACAATCTGGTTAAGGTCTATTGTGGATACTGTTATAGATCGCATCGGCGACGTTCTGCCGTCTTTTCGTCTGATGCTGTCCTGATAGTCGAATCTTCTTTCTGATCATACACGATTCAAACAACAAACAAGAATGACCATGAAAAAACTGTTCGGTACAGATGGCATCCGGGGAGCGGTTAGCCAATACCCCATGACCGTGGACGCGGCCGTGACCATAGGAAAGGCCGCGGCCGTGTTTTTTAAAAAAAAAAATTCTAAGCAACCGCCCGTTATCATCATCGGCAGAGACACCCGTGAGTCCGGCAAGATGTTGGAAAGCGGGCTGTGCGCCGGGATATGCGCCATGGGAGCAAACGCGCATTTAGCCGGCGTTTTTTCGACTCCGGGAATAGCTTTTCTTACCGCTGCGCAGGGAGCTGATGCCGGTATTGTTGTTTCCGCGTCGCATAATCCTTATACGGATAATGGCTTTAAATTTTTCGATCAAAACGGTTATAAACTCTCGGATTCCCGGGAAACGGAACTGGAGGAAATCATTCTTTCAGGTTTGCAATATTCTGAGCCCTTCGGGCGGGGCAGAATTTACCGGCTGACAGATGCTGAGGCCGGTTATGTCCAGTTTTTAAAAAATTCTTTAAAACGCGATTCAGAAAAAACCCGTCAAAACGGCGTATCCCTATCAGATGACTTGAAACTGGTTGTTGACTGCGCCAATGGCGCGACCGGCAGCATAATAAACAAAGTGTTTCCGAAAGCGACTGTTTTGTTCGCGTCACCGAACGGGAAAAACATCAATGACCATTGCGGTTCCGAACATCCGGAAGGGCTTTGCAGACAGGTCGTTAATCAGGGAGCATCCGCCGGATTCGCATTTGATGGTGACGGCGACAGGGTAATCGCGGTGGATGAAGGCGGTAATGTTCTGACCGGAGACCGGATACTCGCGGTTTGCGCCAGGTATTTAAAAGAAAAACAACTTCTTCGAAACAACACGGTGGTCAGCACTGTCATGAGCAATGCCGGCCTGACCAGGTATCTGCAAGAGTTGGGTATTACCCATATCACCACTGATGTCGGTGACCGGCATGTTCTGGAGACGATGCTTTCCCGCGGTGCCGCTATTGGCGGCGAAGACTCGGGACACATCATATTATCCGATTATCAAACAACCGGTGATGGCATATTAACGGCTCTGTTGGTGTGTGAAATCATGATCCGCACAAAAAAGCCGTTAGCGGCACTGGCTTCGGCCATGACTGTGTACCCGCAGGAAACGGTTAATGTTGTTGTCAGAGAAAAACCGGATTTGCGTACGCTTGATTCCGTTCAGGAAGCGATAACGGCGGTGGAAACATCCCTCGGCCAATCCGGACGGGTGCTGGTAAGGTATTCCGGAACTCAGCCGCTATGCCGGATAATGGTGGAGGCGGCTTCTTCCAGTCAGGCAAAAAACGCGGCCGCTAAAATTGCCGAAGCGGTTCGTTTACGCATCGGTGCTCAGCAAAAATAGATTTTCAGGTCTTACCCCACGGCCTACCGGCAGTCTCCCAACGAATCAGTTTGTTATTTAATAAATTGGTGATATACTATTTTATTTTTGTATCCGGGTATTGATCAGGTGTGCCTGGAAAAAATAAACAAAAAGGAGAAATTATGAAGATCACCTTTCATGGCGCTGCCCGGGAAGTAACCGGATCAATGCACTTATTGCAAACAGAGAAGGATAATGTTCTACTTGACTGCGGTCTTTTCCAGGGAAAAAGATCTGAGGCAGCTCAGAAAAACCGGGTCGCGCCCTTTGATCCATCCATATTAACCAATATTGTCCTGTCCCACGCGCATATCGATCATTCTGGAAGAATTCCATTGATGGTAAAGGAAAATTTTAATGGTCGAATCGTCTGCACTAGGGCGACTAAAGATGTCTGTGACTACATGCTGACCGATGCCGCTCATATACAGGAGTCGGAAGCGGAATACCTGAATTACAAAGCGGTCAGAAACGCGCTTCACAAAAAGATGCATAAAGATAAGGGCGGAAAAGCAACGGATAAGGAAATCAAAGAAGCGACGCAATTGTTTAAAAAAAACAAAACAAGGCTGAACGCGGAGCAGATTAATAAAATTGCGGCGGAACTTTCTTTGCCCCTTATCGAGCCGCTCTACACCATGCTCGACGCCAGCAATTCGCTGGCGTGTTTTGAGGGCGTTCCTTACCGGACACCGGTTGATATCGGAAAGGATATGACCGTTACTTTTTATGAAGCCGGTCATATCCTGGGATCGGCCATCAGCATAATCAAATACCGGGAAAAGGGCGTATTGAAAAAAATCTGCTTTACCGGTGACCTCGGCAGGTTCGGTAAAGCCATTATCAGGAACCCCAACCTTAATTTCGCGCCGGAAGACCGTGACATCGATCTGATGATTATAGAAAGCACTTACGGGAACAGGGAACACGGGCCGGTAAGCGATCTCTCTTCAAAGATGGGAAAAGTGCTGTCGGAAACACTGGACAGAAACGGGATCGTGGTCATTCCCTCTTTTGCTTATGGCCGCAGTCAGGAAATGCTTTACTCCATCCATGAACTCTATGACAGGGGCGATGTAAGACCCGTGCCCGTGTATCTCGACAGCCCCCTGGCCAGCAAATTAACCCAGGTGTTCAGCGAACACCCCGAGGTGTATGATGGTGAAACACATAAAACATTTCTTGAAAAAGGAGAAAACCCCTTTGTCTTTGACAAGGTTCATTTTGTCGCATCGGTTGAAGAATCGATGCAGGTAATGAAAGATAAAACGCCGCACATCGTTATCTCCGCTTCGGGAATGTGTGAATTCGGCCGTATTCTTCACCATCTTCGCTATAAAATTCACAACTCCGCCAATACCATATTGATTGTGGGATACATGGCGAAGAACACCCTGGGCCGGCGGATACTGGAAGAAGGGAAAAAATATGAAAAGTCGGGCAGAGCGTCGGAGCCGCCGATAATGAAAATTCTTGGCAAAGAATATCCCCTGACGGCTCATGTTTCTAAAATCGACGGATTCAGCGCTCACGCGGACAAGCAGGAGTTGATGCGTTTTATCCGGGAGTCAAATTTAAATATTAAAAAAGCCGCGGTGGTCCACGGCGAAATAGAGCAGTCCCGACCTTTTTCCAAGGCTTTGCAAAAAGAAGGGATCGATACGATTATTCCTGAAATGGGGGAAACTGTTTCTGTCTGACCTGGACAATTCTCCCCGCCTCAAGCAGCATGCAAGCAGTAAAGGATTAACGATGGGAAGCAACAAAGATCTTTTGTAATTAAAAAGGCCGCTGCCGGCAGG
>CAYSMV010000050.1:0-3001 GCA_964432245.1 uncultured Desulfobacterales bacterium | reverse complement strand
CGTAACGCTGGTTACCGTCTGGCTCCGCGGCCAGAATTTCGATGTGCGCCAGGGCCCGGTCCGGCATTTCCAGTGCCAGCAAAAGCCGGGCCAGGGTCTGCCGCCGTTCAGAGGTCAGGGCGTCCGGATGGTCGGCCAGCAGCCGTTCAAAAGTTTTCAGGGACCGGGCATATTCCCCGGCCTGCATAAAGCAGACCGCGGCGTAATAAAGCGTCTCGGCCTTCCGGCCGCCGGGTGTTTCATAGGCGGCCGTAAACTCACACCCGGCCCGGGTGAAACGGCCCAGGTCATATAATCCCCTGGCCAGGTTGAGCCGGGTTTCGGTAAAATCCGGCTGCCGGGCGATCACCGCCTGGTAGCGTTCCACCGCCGCAGCCGGATTTTTGCCGTTCAGGTAGCAGTTGCCCAGCAAAAAATCAACCAGGTAATGCGTGTATCCCCGGCTCTCCGCGGCGGCCGCGGAGAGGCCTTCCTGTTTTGACTGAAACGATTTCAGCAGATCAACACTTTCCTTGATTTTCCCCTGGGCCATCAATCGTTCCGCCTTGTTGATGACTACGGCGGCCGCGGCTGGAACCGGACGGCGGGTGTCCGCGAGGACCGGCGTTTGTGCCCGGCCGGCCAGAAAGATCAGCAGGCAGATAAGGGCGGCGCGTTTCACCGGTTTTCCTCCAGTTTAAAGACCACGCTGGTGGTGACCCGGGCCCTGACGGGCTCGCCCATGATGGTTCCGGGTTGAAACCGCCATCCGGAGACCGCCCGCCGGACGCTTTTTTCAAACATGTCCGGCGGCCGGGCGTTGAGTATGCGGATATCCTCAACCCGGCCCTGCTCATTGACCAGAAATGAAATCTTCACCTCTCCTTCGATGCCGGCCCGCCTGGCCTGCAGCGGATAAAAGGGCGGTACGCGGGAGACCGGAATCAGCGGTTTGTCCAGTTCATCCGCCTCAAACACGCCGTCCAGGCCCGCGGCGCCGAAATCAAGAGTTGCCAGCGGCATATCGGTCAGGCCGGGAATTTTCGACTCGAAAGACGGAACATGAAGATCCGGCCGCAAAACCTGCTTCAGGGAGTCGGAAGAGAGGTCGATAACGTCGGGTGGCGGCGGCAGCAGGGTTTGTGGCGCGGCAGGCGGCTTTCGTTGTTGAGCCGGTGGTTTCTGTTGAAAGGATTCAGGCGGCGCCAGCCGCACAAAATTGACGGACTCGGGGCGGTGGGAACTTTTTGCCGGTGAGAGCGTTCCCAGGTTGATAACCGGCAGGACGCTCAACAGCACCAGGTTGATCAACAGCGCCGCGGCCCCGGCCGGCAGCCATCTGTTTTCCCCCGTATCCGCGAATATTTTCCGATCACTCATACCGTTTTTTTAATGCCTCCTAAGCAGTTTTCATCCACAACCGGCCTTTTCCCGCAATTCCTAAAATCTCTGAAACCTTTTAACCACTTAATCACCTAATCACCTTTTCTTCTGGCCTGGCCCTGAAACTGGACAGTCAGGCCGCCTATTTTTCAACACTGGCCGCCATGGCCACGTTTTCGGCGCCGGCCAGCTTGCAGGCGTCCATGACTTCCATGACCACGCCGGTGAGGCTTTCCCTGTCCGCCACGATCATCACCCCGGCCTCCGGATTTTCGGCCAGGGCGCGTTCCACGTTGACGCGGACCGCCCGGACGTCGATCTCCCGCTGCGACATGTAGATGCGGCTGTCCGGGGTAATGCCGATCATAATGGTCGTCTTGTCCCTGCTGACGGCGGTGACGGCCGTCGGCCGGTTGATGTCCACGCCGGTTTCCCGGACAAAACTGGTCGTCACCAGGAAAAAAATCAGCAGGATGAAAACCATGTCGATCAGCGGCGCCATGTTCAGGTCGATCTGTTTTTTCTGTGCCCGCCTGGCGGCGGTGATGTTAAGCATACTGTCGCCTATTATTGTTTTTTATGTTAAAAAGCGTTTCAGATAAATACCCGCCGAGGCCGCCCGCTGCTTGATGGTGGTGGCCCGCTGCGACAGAAAACCACTCATGTACAGGCCCGGAATGGAGACCAGCAGTCCGGTTTGCGTCGTAATCAGCGCTTCGGATATGCCTCCGGCCAGCGCCCGGACATTGCCGGTGCCGAACTGGGTGATAACGTCAAAAGTGACGATCATGCCGATGACTGTTCCCAGCAGGCCGAGCAGCGGCGCCACGCCCGCCAGAATATTGATGGCGGACTGGTGGCGGTCCAGAGAGGTGACCACGGCCAGTACGGTTTCATCAAGGATGTGCGCGTCCAGTTCGGGATGGCCGCAGCGCCGGTTTAAGAACAACCGCACCAGCGCCGCGTTTGCACCCAGATATTGCGGCCCGGGCAGGCGGTTTTCCCGGATCATTTGCCCGGCCGTCCGGCGGGGTATGTTCTTAACGTAAAGACGCCTTAAAAAAAGTGCCCGGTTGATGATCAGCAGCCACATGACCAGGGAGACGACCAGCAGGGGAATCATCACCACTCCACCGCTGGAAAGATAATCGCCGACGCGGCTGATATAGTCGTGCAGCCAGTTCATTTTTTACTGATCCACTTTTTTTCTTGATTCCTCTGGCCTCTGTCCCCTCGATTTAAAAACCTGGTTGACAAAAGAGACCGCTTTTTCCTCCATCTGACCGATGGTATTTTCCACCCGGCGGTTGAGCAGCGTATGGGCCAGCATCAGGGGAATGGCCACGCACAGGCCCAGCATGGTCGTCACCAGGGCTTCGGATATGCCGCCCGACATCATCCGGGGATCTCCCGTGCCGTAATAAGTGATCGCGTGGAAGGTGTTGATCATGCCGGTGACCGTTCCCAGCAGACCCAGCAGCGGCGCGATGGCCGCCAGCATGCCCAGGGTGGACAAAAACCTTTCCAAGCGCGGCACCTCGTTTAAAATCGCTTCCTGCAGGGCGTTCTCCATGTCTTCCCGGCTCATACCTTTAAAATCCAGGGCCGTACGGATCACCCTGGGCACGGAACTGTTTTT
>CAYSMV010000049.1:0-8989 GCA_964432245.1 uncultured Desulfobacterales bacterium | reverse complement strand
CGCCCGCCGCGCCGGCCGGCCTGGCGGCCGCGGCTACCGGGCCGGACGTGTCCCTCTCCTGGCTGGAGAACGAGGAACTTGACCTGGCCGGATACAATGTTTACCGGAAATCCGGGGATGAATGGCGGTTGATGACCCCGGTTTTGCTGACTGTCACCGAAATTGTCGATACCGTTTTGGCGGACGGAACTTATACTTACCGGGTTACGGCCGTCGACCTGGCCGGCAATGAGAGCCTGCCCTCGGAGGTCGAGGCGGTAGTGAGCACGGCGGGAGTTGAGCGGCTGCGAATTATTTCCGTTATATCCAGCCCGCAGGGAGGCGCCGTCAAAGTCTGCTGGGAAGACCCGGCCGATATTTCATCCGGATACAATCTTTACCGCGGCGAAGCGCCCGGCGGCCCCTACGTCAGGGTCAACGACAGCCCCCTTACGGATACCTGTTATTTTGATGAGGGACTGGTCAACGGCGTCACTTATTATTACACCGTGGCCGCCGTGGATGAACTCGGCGGCGAGGGCGAACCGGCCGATGAAGTTGCCATTCTGCCCGAAGACATGATTCCCCTTTCCAGGCCCGTCATTCTTGAACCAACCGTTTCCGGACAACCGGTCACGGTGGCCGATTGGTTTGTGGATGTCGCCGGAACAGCGGACCCCGGCTCTTCTGTTGAACTGTATCGCAACGGCGCCTATATGGGTTCGGTTCTGGCCGGCGATCAATCCGCCAGCCGGGAATTTCCGTTGGCCCTCGACGACGGGGATCTTGTTTCGCCGGTTTCAGTGTCCCCGGACAACCGGACCGCCGCTTATTTTTACATAAAAGGCGGTTATGGGCCCTTGGTGATGGGGGAATCGTCCGGGGGGCAGGACGACCCCGGAATCCATCTGGCCTTGATGGACATAGAAAGCGGCGGTGTTGAACCGGTAGCGGCAATAAACGACGATACGGAGATAGGGAACTTCGTGTGGTCGCCTGACGGCAGCCGGATTCTTTATTCAATGTATTGCTATAGGACCGACAGCGGCGGTTTTTATATCTATAACCGGTTGGACGACAGCTTGATTTCTCTGCTGGATGATAACTCGGGCTTTTTCCCCTATTGGTGCTCCTGGTCATTTGATGGCGAGAAAGTGATTTTTGTTACACGAAGCTTCGAGGACGATACGACATCCATATGGATGAAGGACTTGCTGACCGGAGACATAACCAGTCTGAAACAGACAACTTCTCCTGATGACCGGATATACTTTGCTTCAATGTCATCCGACAATCGCTATCTTGTATATTTGTATTCGATCGAGGATAACGAACCGGAACTGGTTGTTATGGATATTGCAGGCGGCGACGAGGTTTTTCGTACCGCCAACATCGCCGAGTGTTACTCCGAGGAAAGTTTTCCCCGCTGGTCGCCGGGAGCAAACAGGGTTTTATATCCCTCCTGGTATTCTGGTGAAATGGCCCTCTCCGTTTATGACGCCGATAAAGACTATGATTTTGTCACGACCGGCATCATCCATTTTGGTGAATTCTTATTTGACTGGTATGGAGACGGTGATCAAATCGTCTACTTAACATACGATATGGATGAGGGGAAGGTTGTTTTAAGATCAGTGCCCACGGGCTTCCCTCAACAGTCCCGTTCGGTTGCCGTTCCTGAAAACGGGGAGATTTATTGTTTGCAGGCTGCCGGCGGCAATGGGACCTGGCTGCTGGAAGCTCCCTGGTCGGCGGAGCCGCTGCTTATGGAAGCGGGTTCGGAAGAGGGTGAGGCCGGAGATGCTCAATATATTCTGCGTCGGCTCTATTTCGGCAGTTTTGCCTTTGATCAAGTCGGCCTTGAACCGGGCGATAACATTTTCCAGGCATTGTCCGTGAGCGATGCCGGTGAAACATCGCCCTGGTCCGATTTCATAACGGTTATTCTGGATCCGGACATGCTGCCGGACATTAAGGTGTCGGCCGAGGATTTCTTCGTCTATCCGCCGGCGCCGGCTCAGGGCGAAACCGTCATCGGCAGCGTTTACGTGGTCAATCCCGGTCAGGTCGATGTCGCCGATGTGAGGGTCGATATCGATGTCATGGATGCCGGAGGCGGTTACGAATCGGTTCATACCGAATATATCGATCTTCTTCCCGCTTCTTCCAGCCAGTCCGTTGATTTCTCCTGGGATTCCAGCGGCCGGGCGGGGGAATATACCTTCCGGGCGGGCGCCGACCCCCGGAATGATATTCAGGAAACCTGCGAAAGCAACAATGTCGCCAAAAAGCGTATTTATGTCACCGCGGGCCATGGTTTGGCCATGGACACGCGGCTCGACGCCGACCAGTATATCCGGGGCGACCAGGTCGAAATAACGGTCGATGTCGTTAATTCCGGGCCGGAAGCCGACGCGTTGCTGGAAGTCTGGGTCACCGACGCCTTCGGCGACACCGTGTCCGAACTGGCGGCGGAAACCCTGGCCCTGGAATATGGCGACATGAAGCAAGCCTGCTATGAGCTGGCGACCGTCGACATATACGAAGGCGATTATACGGCGCATTCCTGTTTGTCAAAAGCCGGGGATGTCCTGGTCTCGGCCGCGATTCCTTTTATCATCAATCCGGACCTGGACCTGGCGGTCACGCTTACCGCCGACGGTTATGCTTACGGAGCGGATCAGGAGGTAAACTTCGATTTTCGGATAACCAATAACGGCGCCAGCGACTTTAACGCGCCGCAATGTTGCCTGACGGTCTCCGATGAAGGCGGCCATGAATTGTTTACCCAGGAACTGGGTTACTTGGAAATCCTGGCGGGCGCTTTTACGACCCGAAACGCCCTGTGGAATACCGGCCTTAATCCGCCGGGCGTTTATCACGCCGCCGTCCGCGTCTATGCCGCGACCGGGGATTTGATGGCCGACGCCGAAACGATGTTTGAGATAACCGCCGAGGCCGGGTTTACCGGAACCCTGAAAATCGCGCCTGTCTATGTTCTCCCCGGCAATGCCGTTAACGCGGACTATACCCTGATCAATAACGGCAACAGCCCGGCCATTGACGTTCCGGTCGACATCGTTCTGCTGCATCCGGCCACCGGCGCGACAATCGATTCCTTCCAGGAAACGGTCAATATCCCGGCCAGTGGCAGCGTCGTCGGCGCGGTCACCTTTGCCACCGGGGCCCTGGAACTGGCGACTTATACCGTCAGTTTGCGCGCGGATGGCTCCGGGGGCATACGAACGCTGGCCTCGGGCACCTTTATCGTGGCCGACGCCGCGCCGCCGGAACTCGTGATCGTCTCTCCGGAAGAGGGCGGCACGTATCACGACGATTTTTATCTGATCGTGAATGTCTCCGACAACCTGTCAGCGGTGGAAAGCGTTTCTTACTCCCTGGACAACGGCGACTGGCGCCCGCTGCCGTGCGCCGATCCGGCGACCGGCAGGTACAGCGTCCGTTTCAGCCCCGAAGCGGCTGACGAGGGCACGCGCGTGTTCCGTTTCCAGGCCACGGATACAAGTCACAATACCCCCGAAGAACCGGCGGCCGTGACGGTTCATATCGTGCCCAGGGTGACCGTTGACCTTGCCCTTGACGCGGAAAGCTACGACACGGACGCGCCGGTGCAGGCCCTTGTCACCCTGATCAACACCGGCTGGGAAAAGCAGGTTACCGTGGTGTCGGTAATCGAAACCGAAGCCGGCGCGCCGGTGGCGACCCTCGATCCGATCGAAACGCTGCTTGAGTCCGGGGCGACGGCCACGCTTGACGTCCTCTGGAACACGGGCGCGAATCCGGCCGGCGCCTATCGTTTCCGGAGTTCGGTCCTGGCCGGGGGGCAGGTTATATCAGCGGATGACGTCGCGTTCAGTATTCGGGAGATGACGGACATCGCTCCGCCGCGGGTGACGATCCTGTCGCCCCTGTCCGGTGATGTTTTCAACGCGCCTTTCATGATCGAGGCCGAAGCGATTGACGAAGGTTCCGGCGTCGATCTGGTCGAGTACCAGTTCGACTTGGGCGACTGGCGGCTCCTGCCGCTTATCCAGGACAACCGGTACGGGACGGAATACGCGCCTGTTGAAGCGGACGCGGGCCCTCATATCGTTTCGTTCCGGGCGACCGACAGGGCGGGTAACGTATCCGAAGCGCAATCGGTCGATATATCAATCGAATTTTATCAGGCCTACTTTGATCTGACGGGCGAACTGACCCTGTCGCCATTACGTGTGATGCAGGAAATGGTGGAACATTTTTGCTATGTGATTACCAATCCGGCCGACCAGGGCGTCGAGAACCTGACGATCCGGGCGGAGGTAAAGGACCCGGTCAGCGGCCTGGTTTTGGCCATACTGGAAGATAAGGCAAACGTTGAGGCCGGCGGCGTGGTGGCGGCCGATCTTGAATGGACGGCCGATGTGCCGGCCAGTATTTATACCGTTGTGCTGTCGATCGCCCTTGACGCGCCCGTCGAACCGAGAATTCTGGACGACGCCGAGCTGGAAGTTATTGAGCGGCCGGATATCACCGTGGATCAATGGATAGACCGACAATCCGTCAATCTGCTGGTGTGGCTTAATGACAACTGCCGGATGGCCTGCCCTGAAAAATACGGTTGGCAATGGTGGCACGCCGGGTACGGCGAATGTCATTGGGACGGTTGTATCCGTGAAGATTTGTTGAAGGCGGTCCTGGACCAGGCCGTAGCCGATTACCGCATCGTGACCGACAAACAGGAATTCGCCGCGGAAATCAGGAATCCCTGCTATACCGATGTCCTGGTGCTGGGGGATCATCAGACGCTGGGTTGCAAAACCACCGCCGAACTGATGGAGAGGGTCAACGGCGGCCTGGGCATTGTCTCGGCTAAATGGTTCCAGCACACCCTGGAAGCCAATCTGCCGTTTGCAATCACCTCTATTTTCGGCGTCAGTATTCTTGGCCAGTTGTACTGCCACGATTACACTGTCACCACCGTCACCAGCCCCATCAGCGGCGAAGATACCATTACGCCCAAAGGCAAGGCCTGCCGGGTGTCCGCCGATTCCGACGCCACCATCGCCGGATGGATTGAATCGGATCAACGTTGCTTCTGCTCCGGGAAATCTCCGGCCATTGTTCTGTCTCAATACGGTCGGGCCAGGACGGTTTATTTCGCCTTTGACCTGGGCCTGACGTTGGAGAGTGACTACGACGGGGTCGCGTCCCTGCTGGCCAATGCCGTTCAATACGTCCACGGCAACCGGGATACGATCTTCCCCTGGGATATGGTGCGGGTGACATCCCGGATCGACACCACGGCCGATGATTTTATTTTGACTGTTTCCCAGACCTATGACGAAGCCCTCAGACTTTACGATCCGGTTGCCAGATCCTGGATAATGGAAAATCCCTGGCAGTTTGAGGTTGATCTTGAAGCCGGCCTGACAAAGGAATTCTCTTCCTATTATCTGGCGCCTGACGCGGCGGGGATATTTAACGTCGATACGGAAATCGGCCTGATTTTAGATGATGAAAACATATCCCTGGAAAGCCGTCGGACCGAGCTGAACGTGGATACGGACAGGGTCGGGCTGTACGATCATGCCATCGGCGATATCGAATACCTGAACGTGTCCGGCTGGCATCGATTTACGGTTTGCGCCATCGTTAAAAGGCTGAAAGCCGCCAGGGACCGATCAATTAATAAATATCTGGATATTGAACGCAATATTTTTGACGTCATCGGCGCTACTCATTCCCTGATGCTGCTTTGGAATGTGGATACGGCCGATGTCAGGCAACAATTGGATACTTTATTAAAATTGGAGCAGGGGAGGTACTATTCGTATCAACAATAGCCGGCAAAGAGCTGTCATCCCCCGGCTTGACCGGGGGATCCAGATTAAAAGGAGGCTGTCATCCCCCGGCCCGACATTTTTTGTATGTCATCCCCCGGCTTGACATTTTTTGTGTGTCATCATCCGGCTTGACCGGGGGATCCAGACCCAAAGGAGGCTGTCATCATCCGGCTGGGCATTTTTCTCTGTCATCATCCGGCTTGACCGGATGATCCAGACCAAAATTGACCTCATACCTTAAACCATATGTCTAAAACTTATTACATATACATCCTGGCCAGCGGTCGCAACGGCACCCTGTATATCGGTGTCACCTCCGACTTGGCGAGGCGCGTCTGGGAACATAAGCAGAAATTTGTCGAGGGTTTTACAAAAAAATATGATGTCAACAGACTGGTATATTTCGAAATCTGTGGTGATCCGTATACCGCTGTCAGTCGCGAAAAGCGGCTGAAGAAGTACAACCGGAAATGGAAGCTGGATTTGATAGAAACAATGAATCCGGAATGGAAGGATTTTTATGAAGAGCTGATCAAACCCGGGCCGCCTAAACAGCCTGGGGAATGACTATTGAAGCGAACTGGATTGCCCGATCTGGGTCGGGCAATGACAACAAAGGAGCCGGGCAATGACAACAAAGGAGCCGGGCAATGACAACAAAGGAGCCGTGCAATGACAACAAAGGAGCCGGGCAATGACACCTTTGTATGTCATCATCCGGCTGAACATTTTTTGTATGTCATCCCCCGGCTTGACCGGGGGATCCAGAATAAAATTGACTGGATTCAGTATATATGGCCTGTCGGATTTTCTGGATTGCCCGATCTGGGTCGGGCAATGACACCTTTGTATGTCATCATCCGGCTTGACATTTTCTCTGTCATCCCCCGGCTTGACCGGGGGATCCAGGATAAAATTGACGGAACACAACTTAACAAATGGCCGTTTGACCGGATGATCCAGACCCCAAATGGCCTAATACCTTATTAATACATAAGCACTTAAACACATAAACACTTAAACACTTAACCACATAAACACATAACCACATAAACACAAACAAAACCCATAACGGTGACAAAACATGATCCCCAGAGCCCATAACATCCGGTCCGGTCTTATCGGCCGTCTGTCCCTATGCCTGATTTCTTTTATCCTGGTTATAATCTACCTGTCCCTGGCTCCCGTTCCGGCCCTGGCCGGTAGCCCTTCCCCGGAACATGAGATGCAGACCCTGCTCCAGACCCTGCGCGACCAGGCCAAAACCATGAAGGCCGACCTTGTCGCCGGCCGGAGCATCAGCGACGGCCGGTACCAGGCCTTTGCCGCCGTCATGGCGCAGATCAAGGCCGCCCACCAAACCCTGACCGGGCAATTTGACCTGCGCGCGGACGCCGTCCAGTCTTTGGGCGGCGTGGCCGCTGACCGCCAGGCCGTCATGCTCGGCGTTTACCAGGCAATCGTTCCGGAACTCCTGTCCCTGGCCGCCCCTGTCACCGATAAAAACGCCCTGACCCCGGCCCTGATGGACGATATTCTTTCCCTGCTGTCCGGCGTCATCACCACCCCGGAGCCCCTGATCCTGGGCTCCCTGCCGGTGCTCTCCCCGGGGTATTCTCCGGGCGAGCCGGCTGTTTCCCCGGCCGTCGTACCCGCCTACCAGGGCGGGGACAAGACCGTTTACGAGGCCGATACCGCCGCCGCTCCCGAAGCCCCGGTCAGCAGACAGATCGCCGAGCTGGCCCAGTCCCTGGACTGGAACCCGGTGCTGATGTACGAGTACGTCAAAAACAACATACAAACCCAGTTCTATTACGGCCTCATGAAGGGCGCCGGAGAGACCCTGGCCCAGAAGAGCGGCAACGACGCCGACCAGGCCGCCTTACTGGTGGCCCTGTTCCGCTCGGCCGGTTACCCGGCCCGGTATGTCGCCGGCGCCGTCGAGTTCTTCCCGGGCCTGGACCAGGCCGCCGGACACTTCGGGGTGCAGGACCCGGAACAGATCGCGGTCCTGCTGCAGAAGGCCGGCATCCCCTATCAGAAAGTCATCTCCGCCGGCCGCCTGACCAACTACCACATCGAGCATGTCTGGGCCGAGGTTTATATCCCCTACGGCCCCTCCCGCGGGGCCGATCCCCGGGACGCTTACAAGCGCTGGATCCCTCTTGATACCTCCATCAAACCCGAAGGGTATACCGTGTTCGGGCCCGTTGCCTGCGGCCTGGACGCCGCCGGAGCCGGCGAGGCGTATCTGGAACAATATCATGCCAACAGCTTTCCTGACTTTCTGGCCAATGAGGCCGAGGCCTGGCTGGACAATAACGGCCAACCCGATCTTATGTTCGCCGACACGCTCCTGACCCGCGCCGTTAACGAAGAACGCCTGAACATCATACCGCCCGCCCTGCAGTTTACCGTTATAGCCGTGACCGGCGAGTACACCCATTTGCCCGAAGACCTGATTCATAAAGTCAGGTTTGTCGCCCAAGCCGATACCGACCTGTTTGACGTCACCCTCAACGCTTACGAGCTGTCCAACCAGCCGATCACGCTCTCCTTTGAACCCGAGACCGTGGAAGACCAGGAGATCATCAACTCCTTCGGCGGCCTGGACCATACCCCCTGTTATCTGGCGCGCCTGCGGCCGGTCATCAGGGTGAACGGCGTCAACCGGGCCGTGGGCGCCGACGGCCTGGCCATGGGCCGGACCTTTGAGCTGACGGCCGGGTTCATCTCTCCGGCCGGGACCCATTCCGTGACCAATACCCGGATCTGCGGCAGCCTGGCGTCCCTGGGCCTTGTAGCCGGGGACGCGGTCATGCCCGAGCCCCTGGCTTTCGAAGAAAAGGACGCGGCCCGGCTCATGCACGAGATGGCCCTCTCCTATATCGACCGCTGGAACAAGGCCGAGGCCGACCTGGCCGGGTACCTGGGCCTGACCGCGGTCCATCCCCTGCCGTCCCTGGCCACCGTGGGCGGGGTGGTGAATATCGATTATCTTTTGTCCGATCCTCACGTGTTCACCTGGCAGGGCCTGTACCTGGACGCCAGCCTGCGCATGGTCGGCGCCGTGCCCGCCGCCGATGATTATCCCGCGGACAACGCCCTGACCCTGCTGGACCTGACCGGCCTGGCCGGCTCGGACCTGGAGGCCCGGATTTTTG
>CAYSMV010000048.1:0-8076 GCA_964432245.1 uncultured Desulfobacterales bacterium | reverse complement strand
AAAAGATTGTCCTGTATACCGGTTTTGGGGGAGAACGATTTAACGCGCCGCCCATAGTCGTGTCTATTTCCGATGACGGTCGCTGCTGGCGGCAAGTGCGCCTGGAAACGTCGGTGTTTTACAAATGTCTGGAGGTTAAACTGGCGCAACCGTCAACCTTCCGCTATCTCAAAATCAAGGCCTCGGGTCAGTGCATTCTGTCGCTGAACGAAGTGGAGGTCTACGGGACGGAGACCAAATAGTTTTCCGGGGGATAGACTTCCACTTCATTCAGGCACAGACGGCAGGTACCGCTGGCGATGATTCGGACATATCGGATTTCGAGTGGTTCCATAAACTGTATTTTATGGGGAGCTTCCTGAGGCAGGGCGTCTATTTTGGCGAATTCCCAATTTTTAGCGTCCCTGGAGACAGCGATAACCAGGGGCAGGCCGTTAAAAAGCACCGGTATTTTTTTGAATAAGAAGATACCGTTAAGGGCGGTCGCGGCCACACTTTCTTTAAAGGAAAGGATCATTTTGTCTTCTTCATATCCTTGAAGACTGGTCGCGATGACGATTGATCCCACGGTCGAGACTTTCTCAAGATCGATTTGAAACCACGGGTTGGCATGATGGGCCGTGATAAAACAGGAATAAAACGATCGGTCGCCGTCTACCCCGCGGCGGGGATGCAGATAAGCCGTGTGAACCCTGTTGCGGGCACTTATCTGACAGGACTTGCCATAGGCCAGATTGGACAACTGCTCAGGGGTCGGACTTTCCCAGGTATAGATGGTGTTGAACGATTTTCCGGAATAAAGACTATGAAACCAGATCAAAAACAGGCCCAGGGACAGGCCAGCGGCCGTGACCGCCAGGATGAAACCGATGCGCTTGTCGGGACTCCGAAGACTGGCCAGAATTCCGATAAGGGCCAGTGTCAGGCAGCTCATCGCTGTTCCCCAGAAGGCCGCATTGCTCCAGTATCGGAACTCAACTGCAGAAGTGCCGGCCGGGATAAAGACGGCCTGGGATATGCCATTAGCCGGATAAATGACGGCTTTTTCGTCGTTAACTCGGGCGTGCCAGTGATTGTCCGCGTCCGCGTAGGAAAGCAGAAAAAATCCAGGCTGGCAAGCCCAGACTTTAAATACTAGGCGATTATAGGCGCTGTGGATAAGGCGCACCCGGTCTTTTTTGTTTCTGCAGTCACAGGACGCAGATCCGGGAGCTGGGCCTGAATATCCCTGTAGAATCACTTCATCCCGTTGCCGGTCATGATTGAGGAGCCGGTAAGCTTCCTGGCGGGTTTCGACCGTTCGGAATTTGCGGTAAACCGAACCCAGACGCGGCTCGATAAAATAATTAGCGAACTGTTCCAATTCAGACTGGTGAGCTGCGTTCTCACACAGAAAAAGATAATCAGGAACGACGTTTAATGTTTTCCGTTTTTGAGCGATGAGTTCGTCGAGGGTAAGGACGTCGTTTTCGTGTTTCAGGTCAAAAGGGGTTGAACTGTAACGCAGCACAAGTACCAGGTGGGTAATGACGAAAGCACACAGCAGGACTTCCGTGGCGGTTTTGAACCGAACCGTCATGGCTTGGGTGGTCACTGTAACCAGGGTAAGCAAGCCGGTGACAATAATTGTCGGTTCAACCCAGTCAGGTATAAACAGGGCGTTCAACCGCGCGTGGATGGAAAGGCGTGATGACATGGCCAGGAGCGTCAAAAGGCCGATCAGTAGCAGGAATAGCCCCAAAAAACCCAGCAGACTCCTGGCCGGGACGATCAGGCGGCGCCTCGCGAGAGTGACGGAAATCGTTTGATCGGTTTTAAACAACCAGATCATCGCTGCCAGAAAAACAACCGGCATGACCAGTGCCGCCCGGGCCGGGTTCCGGGTGGCCGAGGAAAAGGGCAGGATTTTCCAGAAGGCCGAGAAAACCGGGGTGGCTTCACCGGTCATGTATAAAAAGACAAGGACGATTATTATCAGCGTCAACCATATTCCCCGCGAAAGGGAAATATGAAAGAATTTCAGCAGGGGTATAAGCAATATCATGAGGTACATGGAAGTACCGCCGAAGCATCCGTAAAGTCCGGTTCGGGTTGGTAAGAAAAAGTTGTAAATCAGGCCGGCCACGGAATCGAGCGATGTGGCTGACTGCTGATATGACATGTTCGCGAAATCCATATGCCGAATGGCTTCGAAATATAACGGCACCAGGTAGGCCGAGGAAAGCAGGAAGGCGAGGACGCAGCACGCGGTCCACAAAGACCAGAACCGGATTTTGTTTTTCAGAGGCAGACGCCTGTCCTCAAGAGAAGTTTCCACGACATAAGGCAGAAACAGGGCGAATATCCAGGTTCCGATCATGCAGTAATAAACTTCTTCTGGGTGTCCGCTGTTGATCAGCCAGTAAGTGCCGCCGATGATCAGCAACGGTTTTTTGATCCCGATAGGATTCAGGCAATAAAGGCCGAGTATGGCACTGGTGAAAATATGACCCGCCCAAGCGGCGCTGCCGGTGCCGTAACCGACACACATTAGAATCCGGGGCGAATAAACCGTTACCATTGTCAATGCAAATGCCAGCCAGGGGGTGAATCGCAGCCGTTTTAATAAGACGTACAGTGCCAAATGGGCCAGGGTGATGCTCGGCAGGTTCACCAGCAGCAGCCAGTCGGCGGCATAGCCGGTCCAGTAGCCGGGGAGCAGCGAAACTATATAGGGCAGCGGCAGGTATAACTGACCTAATCCGGCTGTTACACAGGCAAAATCGCTGCCTGATACGGCCGGGATATAGAGGGGAAAACTGCCGAATTTCACGGAGATTATGTTTTCCATTTGTTGCCATACATAATATCTGGCAAAATCCCGACTCGGCGAAATGAGCGTGTCGGAAAACGGCAACATGAAATGGAACATCAGCGCTGGCAGCAGAAAAATGATAATAGCCAGTAGATATCCAGATAAGCGTGAATTTTGTTCCGAATTTAAAATCATGCCCTGGTTGGATGCCGTTACGGATTGGATCCGCTGGCCTGGACGGTTTTATCCAAAAACGCGGTAACCGCCGTAACGGATCATTTAACTCTGTTAAAATGCTTTCGACTCTGAAGCCGACGCCTAATTTTCAAATTTAACCCTTTATTTTTTTAAAGTAAATACAAAGCGTAACACGGCATCATGCCGAGGCCTACGGTAAATTTGTTCTAATTTCGCATGGGTGTGCAAGTGTTTGCCGTCATTCGCAAATAGTCAAAGACCAGCCTGGTGTTTCGAGATAGTTTTTGCATAGCTTGGGAGACGCTGCGGACCTTTTTAGATTTAATAATGCTGACGGCAAAGCGTCGGAGACGTGTGATATTTTTAGTGCCATGGCCTTTGCTGATACGGCCTCGGTCCTCATTGTAATTCCAGTCAAGGATGTAATGGCAATTGTTTTCGATGCTCCAATGCCCTATGTTTGTGGCGAGTATTTTTTGGGGATTGGCCTGATCCGGTGTTCGGCTGTCAATGCCATAGGCGACTTCACGGGAGATTTTGCCGGTTTTTTTGTGGATGGATTTCCGTTCGATGACGAAGGCTTGGCCGACATGTGGGAAGTTCAGATAGGCGTTCAGTTCGGATGTGACCCAAATTTTGCGGGTGTCGATGCGACCGTGGTCGCAGGACGGCGGTTCGACGAAATCCGGTTTTCCGCGATTCTGGAAGAACAGTTGGATAGCTACAAGGAGTCCGGCCTGGTTGCCTTTGACGGTAAAGTGATAATGGGCCTTTAGAGTCATGCCCGACAACGCTCATGATGTGGACTTGATCGCCGTTTTCATCGATGGCGTTGCGCATGGTTTTGCCGTCAATGGCCAGGCTTTCGTCCTGCTGACCATAGAGTTGATTCCAGCGTTGCAGCGCGCGATCAAGGTGCTCGGGATCGACGCGAATAAGCATATCGCGGATGACATAGAGACTTGGTACGTGGTAGCGTTTGTTACGATACCGGCATTTAAAACGGCTTCTGGCTTGTTGGCTGAGGTCGTTGGCCCATTCCCAAATGGCTTCGTAGCCCCGCATTCCGCAGAGGATAGCGGCGGCGGCGATGGCAAGGACAGTGGACAAACGATGGCGTCTTCCCTGGGAGCGGCGCGGATCGGGGATGTCTTCGAAAAAACTCGGCAAGGATTGCATATGTTCGGCGGAAAGCATAAGGCGATGTCCTCCTTTGTTGAGAAAGGGTTGTGACAACAAGGTGCGCGCGTCCGGGCGCAGCGGCCTGACAAAAACCATTTTTGGGGATGAAGCGGTTTCGCTGTATCCGTTACGGGTTCGTGAAAAGCCCTTGGTGTCGCCCAGATATATCCAGTTGGCGGCCTTGTAAATGGTTCCCCGGAAGCGCCGCGGGTCCACAAAGGTTTCTTTGAGAAGCACGGGATGTCCGAAGCGCGTCTGCCAGTCGCCGACGATCTGTTTCTCGCATAAGGGGTCTTGTAACGTTTTTTTCTTTATCCGGGCGTATCCAGGGTGCTTTGCACGCCATTGCCGGACGCGTTCCACATGTACCGGACCGCAAAAATAGTCCGGATTCTTTTTAATCCATTTACGTTGACTCGCGGCCTTACTGGCTTTACGGCATTCTGGACTGGAGCAGTATCTCTGGCGGGTTCGATTCCTCGAGTCAGGCAGAAACAGTTCGTTGCAGTGCCGGCATCTTCGTCTTCGCGTTCGTATCATTGGCCTTTACCTCCCGGCCTATGATTACAAATGGGAAGAAGATGAGAAGAATATTTTTAATTTTAGGAATTTGGAAGAAAACTCAGGAAGAAGACGGGTACACTTTCATCCCGCCGGGATTGGAGTAGTTTTGAGTTGCCCATGGGACCCATATGAAGTGTATATAAAACACATATACCTCATCATGGGGCCATTGTCCAGAGTTATTTCTAACTGGGAATACCTCGCATACCGGATTGAATAAATTCACCCTGTGCCGAGGCCGGGCGGGAATTGACGTAAATGGTCTACAGGTATATGATGCCGCAGGCAAGGGAACGTTCTGACGGCTTTCGGACGGTTGGAAACGCTATCCGCCGATCGGGCAAAACGGAAACGATCGAACCATGCGGATAATAAAAACAAACAAACCGGACAAACCTCATCTGCTGCTTTCGTCGGTTTTTAAACCGTTTGGGGTGGATTCACCTTATGCGCGGAAAGAGTCCCGCATTGAACTTTTTCACAATCAGCTGACCCAGGCCCAGGGGATATATCGACTGCGGGCCTTTATGGATACCTTCGGTCTGCATGCCATTGCCAATAACATCGATGTCCCTGTTACGGTATTGGATTATCCTACTTTGAACCGCTTCGTCAAAGAGATTAAAAAAGGATGTGACATCATCGGTATCGGAGCCATTTTGCCCAATTTTCAGAAAGTCAAAAGGATGGTGGAACTGGCGCGGGAATACGCACCCGGTTCCAAGGTGGTGATCGGCGGGTTTTGCGCCACCATTCCCGAAATCCGGAAAATGATGGAAGTGGATGATGTCTGCGTGGGCGAAGGGATAAGTTTCATGCGGAAAATGCTGGGGCTGCCACCGGAGTTTGTTTTCAAAAATCCTGATGTGTGCCAGCGGGGCAGGGAAATCTTGGGCGTCCCCCTGCTGAAGGTCAATACGCCGCACATCATCGTCGGTCTGGGCTGCTCTTATGGTTGTGATTTCTGTTCACCCAGCCATTTCTTTGGCCGTCGCCATATCCGGTTTTTTACTTCCGGGCAGGCCCTGTTCAGTGAAGTGGAGCGTGTGGCCCGGCGTTTTCGAACCAATGCCATGGCCCTAGTGTGGGATGATAATTTTCTGTTGGTCATGGAAAGAGCTGAAGAGTTTCGGCAATGTGTAGTTAACAGCGGCCAAGTGTTTAATCTTTCCATTTTCGCATCGGCCGACAGAATTAGGACCTTCGGTGTTGAGAAACTGGCCGAAATGGGAGTGAGTCTGGTCTGGATCGGACGGGAAAGCCGATTCGCCGATTACCCCAAAAACAAAAACATTGATATGCGGTCTCTGGTCGCCGCGCTCCGGGATTACGGCATCCGGGTCGTTTTGAGTTCCATCCTTTTGCTGGATGCCCATACCCGGGAGAACATCGAAGCCGATATCGACGGCCACCTGGCCTGTCGGCCGGTTTTCAGCCAGTTTGCTTTTTATGCCCCTCTTCCCGGCACGCCGCTTTACGATCGAATGAAGGGGGAGAACAGAATCCTGACCGCCATCCCGTTCGAGGATTGGCATGCTTTTAAGCAGCCCTGGTTTGTTCACCCGGAATTCAATCTTACAGAAGCGGAAAAAATACAGCGTCATGCCTATGAAAGGGATTTTTACGAACTGGGACCGTCCTTGATGCGTTATATCGATGTTGAATATCAGGGGTGGCGAAAGTTAAAAAATTCCGACAAACCCCATCTGCGATCCAGGGCACGGGCCATCGCCGAGCGCATGCCCCGGTATCGGCAGCTACTGCTGGCCATGTTGTACCTGGTGCCGTTGGGACCGATGAAGGTCTGCGTCGACGGGATTCTGGAAAAGGTAGAATCGTCTTTCGGCAGGCGCACCGCCGGCGATCGGGCGGTAGCCGGCGGCCTGTTTTTGATGGGACGATGTCGGGAGATAAGGACGCGCTTTTTCGGTGACGTATTACAGCCGCGCACCAGGGTTTTTTATTATAATCGGCGTTGATTCTTTTTCGCCTCTCGATGCCGCCGGTAACCGCTGCCGTTTTTTTTCAGGTACTCATACCAGGGGGTGAAAATCACGTAAAAAGTCATATCCAGCCAGCCCAGCAATATTCTGTGTTTGCGCGGCAGTTTGTAAAAAGTGCGAAATATCCGGAAGGGCAGATAAAACCGAATATAAGCCATGGCTTGGGTTCGCTTGAGGGGGTATCCGGTCGCCTGCTGATAGGAAGGGACGGTTCCCCAGAAGTGGCTGTCCCGGCAGTTCAGGCCGGGATACTGTTCGGCAGCCAGGCGGTTCAGGCCGGTGTTTTTAAAAATCACCACCGTGAAGAAAAAAACCAGATCGAGACACGATTGTCGGGCTAATGATATGGTGGCTTTGATTTCCTCCACGGTTTCACCGGGAAAGCCGAGCATGAAAAACCCCCGGGTGATGATACCGGCCCGGCAGGCCAGGCGTATATTTTCCATGGCCTTGTCGATATCAAGATTCTTCCTGATGATTTTTTGAATGCGTTTTGATGCGGTTTTAATGGCGAAGGTGAGCATGTAACAGCCGGCCTGCTTCAACAGCGGAATATCTTTTTCATCCAGCAGGTCACCGCGGACACCGTTGGGAAAGGCGATCTTGATACGCATGCCGCTGTCGATGATTCGGTGTAATATTTCATGCATCCGGTTTTTGTCCAGGGTGAAGATATCATCTATGATATGAAATTCCTGGATGCCGTAGTGGTGATACAGCCACATTATTTCGGATACAAAATTTTTTGGGCTGCGGGTCCGGAATTTTTTTCCGAAGATATTGTGACAATACAGGCAACCATACGGACATCCCCGGGAGCTGACGACCTGGGTATGCCTGTTTTCAGCCTGAAGGCCGTTCATGACATGGCCGGTGTTCGTATATCGGCCCGGGTCGATCAGGCTGTAATCGGGAAAAGGTACCACGTCCAGATTCTCAATGGGCTCTTGCCGGCCGTGACAGACAATCGTTTCCACGTCCAGGAAGGCGATACCCCTTAAATCGCTGACTGGTTCCCGGCGCATAATCGCATGCACCAGATTGAGAAAAGGGATTTCGCCTTCCCCGATAACGGCGAAATTTATTTTGTGGTATTTTGTTAAAATTTCTTCGTAATCATAGGTAACCAGAGGGCCGCCGATTACGATAAAGGCATCCGGAGAATGATGTTTTATAACCTGAATTTTGCACGGGCATCTTAAAAAAAGTAAAAGAAACCATCCGGGCCTCCTGTTATATTAGACATAATGATTGACAGTTAAAAAAAGGAAAAATGACCTGCCATCCTTGCAAACGTGGGTTATGCTACGGTGTTTTTAAAGAAAACATCAACCC
>CAYSMV010000047.1:0-5283 GCA_964432245.1 uncultured Desulfobacterales bacterium | reverse complement strand
TCGATTTTCAGATCAATCTTGTTCTCCGCTTCTTTTTCAATGGTATCAACGGCCACGCTTTCAAAATAGTTCAGCCGATACAATTTGCCGATTCCATTTTTCAGCCGTCGGCCGCTGTACAGCTCCTGCTCGTAGACATCCAGTTGCCGCCTGATCACCTTATCCCTGGTTTTCGTATTCCCGGAAATGATAATCTCGTCAAAATAAACCGGGTTGCCTTTATCAATTTTATAATCAATATCAACCTTCAACTCAGCATCATTGATTTCGGTCTGCGGATAGATATCAACATAATAATAGCCCTGGTCCGAGTAGATATCGCTCAGTTTCATCAGGTCCATCCGCACTTCTGATCGGTTAAAGACATCACCTTCGGTAATATTGAGTTTTCCCTTCAAAGCCGGTTCTTCCTCTATCAGGTCTCCGGAAAGCCTGATATTTCCGATTTTATACTGTTCCCCCTCCTCAATTTTGAATGTGATAAAAATCCCCTTTTTACGTTTTTTCTTTCCGGCGGACCCGGGTTCAGCGCCGTAAACGATCTCCGGTTCCCCAATCTTGGAATTAATGTAACCGTTATCCTGATAATGAGACGTCAGCCGGCCGACATCCTGCTGCAGCTCATCAATCTTCAGATCGCCGGCGGAGGATATGATCCACATAAAAAAACCTTTTTCAGAGGTCTCGATTATTTTCTTCAGTTCCTTGTCGCCGTAAACCCGGTTTCCTTCAAATTCAATCTTTTTAATCCGGAATTTATCTCCCTCTTTTATGGTAAATTCAACGTCAGCCTGGTTATGATCCGCCGGAAGAACGGCATAAGTTACGCTGACATTATGATAATTCTTGTTTTTGTATAGCTGCTCGATCTGCCGGATGTCGCGCTGTATTTGAGTGCTATTGACAATTGATCCGCGGCTGATGGAAAGCTCCTTTACAAGCTCTTCGTCCTCAAAAATCAAATTATTTTTAAACAGCACATCCCTCACCGTGGGCCTTTCCCTGACTTCAAAAGAGACGATCTTCCCCTCGACTGTATCCCTGGCCATTACGCGGACATCTTCAAAGTATCCCATCTGATATATTGACTTTAAATCACTGGAAATTTGCCTTTCGTCAAAGATATCCCCGGCTGTGGTGTTGATCGCTCTTTTAACAGCCTCGGCTTCTACGCGGACATTACCGCATACTTGAATGTCTGATATGATTTTCTTTTCCGAAACGGTCGTAAGAATTTTCTTGGCAAGGGCGGCTACGGCCCGGGAAAGGGCTTCCCGCAGTTTTCCTTCGCTGAAAAATTGACGGACAACAGCCTGCGGTCGTGTTTCAATAAGGGAAACATCAATACTGAATTGTTCTCCCAGAACGGTAACACTGCCCCAGAGCGCCGCTTCAGCGCCTTTTTCAACGGCAAGCCTTTTTCGCTGATCAACCGACAACCCCGCCTGCCGGCTGTCGTCGTACCTTATCGCCTTAATGCCATAGGTGGCCAGGTATTCGCTGAAAATACCGGCCAGATCATCAGCCGGCAACGATTCTGAACCTTTGTCCGCGAAAATCGCGAACGGAAAAAGCAATATCCGGTCACCGGTTTTATCCGGCAGGCTTTGCGCCCGTCCCGGTAAAACGAATGCCGGCATAACTACCAGAGCCAGCGCTATACCAGTCAGAAAAAAAACGCTCCGGTTAATCATGAAATAATGGTAACCGCCGGCAATTTTTTCCGCCACGGTCTTACCATCAAAGCGATTGCGATATATCCTGAATTTCAATTACATTCCCGTCGATTATAGTCAGGTTGCGTGACATCAGTCTGGCCAGATGTGGGTTATGCGTAGCCACGATCAGCGTCATGGAAAACTCACTGTTCAGCTGTAAGAGCAGTTCATGAATATGACCGCTCGTCTTCTCGTCAAGATTGCCGGTTGGTTCATCGGCCAGCAGCAACAAAGGCTTTAAGATCAGCGCCCTGGCGATGGCGACCCGTTGCTGCTCACCCCCCGACAGTTCCGACGGCCTGTGATCCATCCTGTCCTTAAGGCCTACCCTTACCAGCATCTCTTCGGCGGCCTGCCGCGCCAGACGGCTGTCGTCCCGCTTAATAAGCCCGGGCATCATGACGTTTTCAAGAGCACTGAATTCCGGGAGCAGGTGATGAAACTGAAACACAAAACCGATCGTCTGATTTCGTAATTCCGCCAGGGCGATTTCTCCGAGAGCGTAGACATCCCTGCCTCCCAGCAACAGGGTTCCACTGTCCGGCGGGTCAAGGGCGCCGATGACTTGCAGAAAGGTTGATTTGCCGATCCCGGATGCGCCGACCACCGCGATCGACTCTCCGCTTGAAATCTCAAAGCTGGTGTTCTTGATCACCTCAATCCGCAGTCCATTGTTCTCGAATCCTTTGGAAAGGCCAAGCCCGGTAATTAATGTCTCCCGGCCGGCACCGGTTTTGCCGTTGCCGTCGCTCATCGCTTCAACCATAACGGATCGCCTCCACCGGATTTACTTTGGAAGCCTGGGCCGCGGGATAGAGTGTCGCCAGATAACAGATGGCCAGGGCGGCGCCGGCAATAAGGCTTACATCCAACCATTCCAACTGAACAGGTAACGTGTTGATATAATAAACATCGCTGGACAATTCAATAAACTGGTACCGCCTCAGCAGAAGACAGGCGACAATACCCAGACATACCCCCAGCACGGTGCCCACGCCCCCGATCAGCATGCCCTCCAGGACGAATATCCTCCGGATGCTCCTTCTGGTTGCGCCCATGGCTTTTAATATGCCGATCTCCTTTTTCTTGTTCATGACGATCATTACCAGTGAACTGGCAATATTAAAAGCCGCCACCAGGACAATCAGCGTCAAAATAATGAACATCACTACTTTTTCCAATTTCAGCGCGGCGAACAGATTCTTGTTCATGGTCATCCAGTCTCTTGCGAAAAAAGGATAACCCAATCGCGAAACAATTACTTCCGCGATCTCACGAGCCTTGTAAATATCGTTAACGCGTATCTCGATCCCGCTGACGCTGTCTTCCATGTGCAGAATACGCTGGGCTTCAGTTAAATGGATAAAGGCAAAAGCGCTGTCAAAATCGTGCATGCCGGCCTCAAATACGGCGGTCACTTCGAACCGTTTTACGGCCGGCATATGACCTACCGGCGACACCCCGCCCATGGACAGCACCAGGTAAACGATATCGCCTTCCCTTACGCTCAGCCGGGCGGCCAGTTCTTTTCCCAGAATAATCCCCGGCGGGTCGCCGGCATTGTCTTCTCCGCGACATTTCAGCTTTTTATCAAGGGGGCCGATCGGCTTAAAAATAGTCATGGAGGCCGCCGCCCGCTCCGGTTCGATGCCTCTTAAGATTCCCCCGCTCACACCGGATGAAGAACGCAGCATCACCTGAGTAACCACGAACGGCAAAGCAGAGATAACCGAGTCCGATTGTTCAAGATGGTCGACTATTTTATTATAATCATAAATTTCTCCGCCGTGATGGAACAGGACAATATGTGATTCCACGCCTAAAATTCGGTTTTTTATATCCTTTTCAAACCCTGACATGACCGCAATAACGATAATCAGGGCCATAACACCGATGATCACGCCGGCAACGGAAAGCAGCGTGATAAAAGAGACAAAAGCGTTACGACGGGGGGCCATTAAATGCCGCCTGCTGATCAGAAATTCATAAATCATAAATGTTTAATGTGTCCGTTTCGGTGATGGTAATAACTTTGCTGACGATTATTCCCCGGTATTTTTTTTCATATGGGGGAATAAAACAACCTCTCGTATTGAGGGCGCATCCGTTAACAGCATGACCAGCCTGTCGATACCTATCCCTTCACCGGCGGTTGGCGGCATACCATACTCAAGGGCTTCAATAAAGTCTTCATCCATGTAATGCGCTTCTTCATCACCCGCCTGCCTGGCGGCCGCTTGAGCCAGAAATCGGTTCCGCTGTTCCTCGGGATCATTGAGTTCCGAAAAACCATTGGCGATTTCGTTCCCGGCGATAAACAGTTCAAACCGGTCGACGATTTCAGGGTTATCTTCGTTCGCTTTTGACAGCGGCGACACATCTACCGGATAGCCGGTGATAAAAGTGGGCTGAATCAGTTTTGGCTCCACCAGGGCATCAAAAAGTTTGGTCATGATCTTCCCGGTATTTTCAGTCTTGGTAAGATGGATATCATGCTGGTCGGCAAACGCCAGAAGGCCCTCCTTGTCTTGTTGCCGATTCTGTTCCAAACCGCCGATTTCATCCATTGCTTCCGATAACGTCATCCGGCGCCATGATTTGGAAAAATCGATGGTATTACCCTGATATTCAATACAAAGAAATCCGGTCACAACCGATAAAACATGCCGGAACAAGGCCTCGGTTGTTTCCATTAAATTCTCATAATCGGCGTATGCCTGATAAAATTCCAGCATGGTGAACTCAGGATTATGCCGGGATGAAACCCCTTCATTCCGAAAATTCCGATTAATCTCGAAAACCCTTTCAAACCCGCCGATGACCAGCCGCTTCAGATACAACTCCGGAGCGATCCTTAAAAAAAGATCCATACCCAGCGCGTTATGATGAGTTATAAACGGCTTGGCTTCGGCTCCGCCGGGAATCGGCTGCATCATGGGTGTTTCAACTTCCATGAACCCGCGCTGTAAAAAGAACTCCCGCACGGCCTGAATTGTCCGGCTCCGTTGAATAAAAATTTCACGTGTCCTGCCGTTCATTATCAGATCAAGATAACGTCTGCGATATCTCTTCTCCGGGTCTTTCAGCCCGTGAAATTTTTCCGGGAGCGGGCGTGTGGCCTTGCACAGAATTCTAAAGTTCTTGGCCGATATAGTCCATTCTCCGGTTCTGGTCTGAAAAACGCCGCCGGTCATGCCGATAAAATCCCCTATATCAAGCTGCTTGAAAAGAGAATACTGGTCCTCTCCGACGATATCCCGCTGAAAATAAGCCTGCATCGTTCCCGTGCGATCGCGGAATCTAATAAAAGAGGACTTGCCGAATTTGTTGACAGCAATAATGCGGCCGGCCAGGGTTATGGTGTGGCTGTCATCCGGCGACGGCGCCGCTTTATTCTCGATCAGGGTCAATGCCTCCGAAATGCTGTGCGAAAGCTGGCAGGAGGATGGAAAAGGATTGACGCCAGCCTCTTTTATTTTTTTAATCTTCTGTTCCCGCGTATCAGTCATAATATCGGATCTTCCATTTTTTTAAGCCGCCAGCCAGAATCGATAATCAATTCTGT
>CAYSMV010000046.1:0-5165 GCA_964432245.1 uncultured Desulfobacterales bacterium | reverse complement strand
GCAGGTGTCTGCCCAGCAGAATGCCCGAAGCCGGCCAGTACCAGTGATCGCCGCTTTTTTGAAAAAAAGCCGCCGGCTTGTTTTCTCTTTTTTTCCAGGCAAATTCCAGCAAAGCATCAGCCGGGTCATATCCGGTCTGAACGGCGATGGTGTTTCGAACCAGAGTCGAAGATCGCCGGGCGCCGGTTCCGTCCGCGTCAACGAAGCTGTCGCCGAAAAGCCACAATACCCGGTTATCGCCCAGATCAACCGAGGTGGCCCCGTCTCCGCCCAGCCAGCGGGAATCGGAGTGAAAAATGGCTTCAGCCGCCGGCCAGCGGTCGGCCTCGATGCGCCAGGTTCGCGTCTCCCGGTCGACTGCGTCGGCGCGACGTCCCGCTGGAAACAGGCAGAAAACCGCGGCGGCCAGTATCATAACCGGCAGAAACAAACGGATTGCCGCGGATTCAGTTTGCCCGGGCGATCTGGCTGAATAAAAATTCATGCGACCTTTACAGACGGCTTCGTAAAAACTCCAATTTTGGCTTCTTACAAGTTTATCATTATCGAACGGCAACGGTTTTTTTACGGCCGCAGACGGGGGGGCGGCACGCAAACCCGTCTCATGCCCTGCCGCAGGGAAATGGCGCCGGCCGGACAGAAGCGGGCGCAGATGCCGCAGCCGATGCAGTATTCTTCCACCCGGACGGCGACGCCGTCATTGTTCATGGAAATGGCGTCGACCGGGCAGCGTTCCACGCAGATGCCGCAGCCGGTGCACATTTCCTCGTTGATCATGGAAAGATAATTTGTGGAGTTCACCATGGGAACGACGCCGTTGCGCCAGAGCGTGAAGGTATCGCAGCAGTCCTTGCAGCAGTTGCAGATGCTGTTTTCTTCCTTGTTTATATTGGAGCCGTTATGAAAGGCCTTGTGCACCAGGCCGACTTTTTCGCAATGTTTCATTATATTTTTGGCCTCGTCCTTTGAAACCGGCCGGGCAAACCCCTGAGCGATGGTGTGGCGGGCTGATTTACCGAAGGTGAAGCATACTTCGGAGGGCGCGTGAAGCTCGCATTCATGTCCCAGAATTTTATTGTAATTCCGGCAGAAACAGTGGCCCACGGCGATATCGTCGAACTTGTCGATGATTTCCTCAACCGTCTGCGCCGGCAGAACGGTGTCTTCGGCCTGGATGGATTTATCAATCACGATATTAATGGTGGTGCCGTCTTCCGCAGTCCGGACAGGCACGGTCCGGTCAACCGCCGGCTGCTGCTTGAATATGGGCAGCAGATTGTCATAGTTGCGCTGCATGTTATCGCGCAGTTCCCGTAACAGGACCTGATAAAGTCCGGCTATTTCCTCAAGGGCCTCCCGCCCCTTTCCTTCCGGCAGTTTCTTCATGAAAGTATATTCAAAGGTCCCCACCAGGATCAGGGGCAGCAGCCGGTATACCATGACGCCCTGGCTGTTGGGCTGGTTGAAGATAATGCCTTTTTTCGCCAGCGACTCTGTTTTGCCCTTTATTTTTTCTTCCGTAAGCCCGGTCTTTTCCCTGAGCTGATCAGATGACAGGGTCTTGGCCCGGTCGAAAGCGGCATTGATGAAATCGGCGTCATCCTCATCAAGATAGAACCTGATGATTTCCAGCAGCGTGTCCGTAATCGCGAAAGGAATCATGCCCGCGCTCGCGATGATGCCGGCCGCCTTCTTGAATTTCTGCTCAACAGCTTCTTTTTCACTCATGGGTTGGCTCCTTTGAAAAACATGCGACAGGATTAAAAGATAACATTTTGCTTTTACGGGAATATTCATAACAAGACCGGCCGTCCATGTCAATGCTTTTCCGGCCGCGCGTTTCCGGCCGTCACGGGTTTAGCGTGGCGTTTTGGAAAAAAACAACCGACGAAATCATTCTCACATCTTTAGGCATATGAGCCGGAAAGGTCCAACAAAAAATCAAAGAACAAAAAAGGAAAAAAATCTTTAATTTAAAGTTGACAAAATATCGGTTTACTGGTATGACCTCTAACCAGTCAGGAGGGTGCATGTACCAGACAGAAAAAACCGTTTTTCGGCCGGCCCAGCACGCGGAGCATCAACTGATCACCTCTATTTTAAACGGCACCTGGCCGCCGGGGGCTTCGCTGCCCGCCGAACGGATGCTGGCCGAACAGCTGAACGTCACCCGCCAGACGCTGCGGGAACTGTTGAAGCGCCTGGCCGGGGATCGCTGGATCACCATCCGGCACGGCAAACCGACCGTCGTCAATCACTACTGGGCCGAGGGAGGACTGGGCATTCTGAAGACCCTGGTGAATTTCGTCGATCACCTGCCGCGCCAGGTCGTGGCGCATCTTCTCCAGACGCGGGCGGTCATCATGCCGGCCTGTGCCGGCACCGCGGTTCCCGCCCACGCGGATGAGTTCCTCACCTACCTGGAAAAATCCGCGACCCTGAACGAATCGGCAACGGAATACGCCGCCTTTGACTGGGAATTGCAATCCATGATGGCCGGTCTCAGCGGCAACATGATTTACCCCCTGATCCTGAACGATTTCGCGCCGGTCTTCAAGGCCCTGGGCAGCCATTACTTTACCCTGAAAAAAGGACGGACGGCTTCGGCCCGGTATTACGCCGGACTCATCCGGGCCATTCAAAAAAAATCGGGAGTCCAGGAAATCGTCAAAAAAGCAATGGAAGAAAGCCTGAAAATCTGGGAGCAATCTCAAAAAACAGCATAAAATCAATGATCATGAATATTAACAGCATAAAAGATTCCTGGGACCTGGTCGTGGTCGGCGGCGGCGTGACCGGCGCCGGCATCTTCAGCGAAGCCGCGCGCATGGAATTGAGCGTTCTCCTTTTAGAAAGCCGGGATTTTTCCTGGGGCACTTCCAGCCGCTCGTCCAAAATGGTGCATGGCGGCCTGCGCTATTTAAAAGAAGGCAGGGTCCTGCTGACCCGGGACTCGGTTAAGGAACGCCAGCGATTGCTGGCCGAAGCCCCGGGCCTGATCGACCCGCTGGGCTTTCTGATGCCCGTCTTTACGGATCGCAGCCCCTCGAAGCTGGTGATGGGGATCGGTCTTGGCGTTTACAGCCTGATGGCCCTGGAAAAACAGCATATCGGCTATAACGCGCGACAGATGTCGGAAAAAGTTCCCTTTCTGCGGCAGAAAAACCTGGCCGGCGGTTTTTATTTTAAAGACGCCCAGGTGGATGACGCCCGGCTGGTCCTGCGCTTAATCAACGAAGCGGTCGAAGCCGGCGGCTGTGCCGTGAATTACGCCACGGTAAAAGAAATCATCCGCGACCAGCGGGGAAACGTCGCCGGTATCGCGGTAAAAGGCATGGAAGCAAAACAAAGCCTGGAATTGAAAACCAAAGCCGTTATAAACGCCACCGGCGCCTGGGCGGAAAACCTGCACCCCTCGCCGAAACCCGGTCTCCACCTCCGCCCGCTGCGAGGAAGCCATTTGATTTTTCCCAAATCGGTATTTCCGCTGGAGCAGGTGATCAGCTTCATTCACCCGGCCGACAGGCGGCCGGTCTTCATGTTCCCCTGGGAGGGGGTCGCCATTCTGGGCACTACCGACATCGACCATGATCAGGATTCGAACATGGAGCCGGCGATCACGGCGCAGGAGGCCGAATATCTGCTGGAGGGAATGAAATTCATCATGCCGGATTTACCCCTGTCCCTGTCGGACGCCATCGCTTCCCTGGCCGGGGTGAGGCCCGTTCTCAGCAAAGGAATCAAAGCCGCTTCGCAGGAATCAAGAGAGCATGTCGTCTGGAAAAACAAGGGCCTGGTGACCGTTACCGGCGGCAAGCTGACCACGTTCCGGCTGCTGGCCAGAGACGCCCTGAAAGCGGCCGGGGATTACCTGCCGCCATGTTCTCTTCCTCCTGACCGGGAGCCGGTTTTCACGCCGCCGAGCCCGCGGCCCGGTCTGCCGGTTAAAATCTCGCCGGAAATACAGCGGCGGCTTTACGGCCGATACGGACAAAAAGCGGAGTCCATCATCGACTTCTGCCTGGAAAATAACGCCGACGCCATTTCCGGAACCAATATTCTATGGGGTGAGGTGGTCCATGCCGCCGGGAACGAACAGGTGCGTCACCTGACCGACCTGCTCTTGCGACGCGTCCGGCTGGGGCTGCTGGCGCCGGACGGCGGCAGCGCGCATCTGGAAAAAATCGGCGAGCTGTGCCGGCCGGTTCTCGGCTGGGACGAGGCGCAATGGGAAAAGGAAAAAGCGGATTATCTGAGGACTTGGCGACAGGCCTATGCGCCGCCGAAATGTTAGAGGTTTGTGGTTCATGGTCCATGGTCTGGGGTTTTGTGAAAAGACGGGCCTGACACTGTTTGCTCCTCAAACCCCGAACCTTGGACCTGAAACCTTTTCAGGGTGAATGAATAATGAACTCATAAATAGACAGGTACGCTAATGATCAATAAAACACTTTTATCCATTGACTGCGGCACCCAGAGTCTGCGCGCGCTTCTTTTTTCCTTGAGCGGCGATCTTCTGGCCCGGGCGCAGATCGAGTATGAGCCCTATTTCAGCGCCCAGCCCGGCTGGGCCGAGCAGGACCCGGAAATTTTCTGGGAAAGCCTCTGCCGGGCCTGCCGGCAACTGAAAACCGATGCCCCGGATCATTTCGCGGCCATTGCCGGCGTCGGGGTCACGTCTCAGCGGGCCAGCATGATCAACGTGGATAAAAACGGAAAGCCGCTGCGGCCCTCCATCATCTGGCTGGACCAGCGAAAAGCGATTCCGCCCTTTGTCCCCTCGATAATTCTCAAATTAGGCCTGAAGCTGATCAATATGGAAAAAGCCATTAACGAGCTTCAGATCAGCGGAAAATGCAACTGGATCCGCCAGAACCAGCCGGAAATATGGCGCGCCACTTATAAGTATCTGCAGGTGTCCGGATTCCTGAACCTCCGCCTGACGGGCGTGTTCGCCGATTCAACGGCGTCCCAGATCGGCCATATTCCCTTTAACTATAAAAAAGTCCGCTGGGCTAAAAAATTTGAGCTCGGCTCACGGCTTTTCCCCATTGAACCGGACAAGCTGCCGGATATCGTTCCGCCCGGAGAACGTCTCGGCTCGGTAACATCCGGGGCCGCCGCGGCCACCGGTCTGGCCGAGGGCATTCCGGTCATCGCCTGCG
>CAYSMV010000045.1:0-5638 GCA_964432245.1 uncultured Desulfobacterales bacterium | reverse complement strand
TTATTGATGTTACCGAATTACGGAGGACGGAACGGGCCCTGGCCGAAAGCGAGGAGCGTTTGCGCCTGGCGGGAAAAGCCTCCTATGACCTGGTCTATGAATGGAAGGTGCGCGACAACCGTTGGCGCTGGTTCGGTGATATCGACGAAAAACTGGGATATGACTTCGGGGCGATATCGGACGGGTCGGAGACCTGGCTGAACTTGATTCATCCGGACGATCGGGAAAAACGCGACAATCCCGAAAAAATCAATCAGGCGAATATGGAAGTCAACGTCTGCGAGTACCGGATTAAGCACAAGGACGGGTCATGGCGCTACTGGAGCGATCATCGTCTGCCCGTTACGGATGAAACGGGCGACGTTATTAAATGGGTCGGCGTCTGTACGGATATCACCAGAAACAAAGAAATGGAGCGGCAACTCCAACAGGCACAGAAAATGGAAGCGATCGGGGTCCTGGCAGGCGGTGTGGCGCATAATTTCAATAACATGCTGATGGGTATCATGGGGCATGTCTCGGCCATGTTGATGGATAAAACCGCGCCCGATCCGGATTATGAGCAATTGAAAAGTATCGACGCGTCCATAAGAGCGGCCGCCGCATTAACCAGAAACCTGCTGGGCTTTGCCAGAGGAGGTAATTATGAAGTATTGCCTTTTAATGTGAACGAACTGATCCGGGAAGAGAATTTCATATTCAGCGGCACCAACAAAATTGTGCGGATTCATGAAGAACTGGCGGACGACATCTGGACGATTGAAGCGGACAGGAATCAGATTCAGCAGGTGCTGATGAATCTCTATGTCAACGCGGTCCAGGCCATGCCCGAAATGGAATCCGGAGATATCTATATCCGGACCGAAAACATCCGGCTCAATGACAATGCCGTCTCTCCTCTTAAAATGCCGCCTGGCAAATACGTGAAAATATCCGTCAGGGATACGGGCCGCGGCATGGACGAGAAAATCCTGGGGAAAATTTTCGATCCCTTTTTTACGACGAAAAAACCGGGGGAAGGAACGGGACTGGGCTTAGCCTCGGTTTATGGTATCGTTACGAACCATAAAGGTTTTATCGAGGTGGCCAGTAAGGTCGGGAGCGGATCAACCTTTACCATTTATCTTCCGGCATCGGACAAGGCTATAACCGCGAAAGAAGAAAAAGACAAACCCGCGAAGGCGATAAAAGGCTCGGGCACTGTTCTGATCGTGGATGATGAAGAAATGGTGGTCAAGTCCTGCGAACGCCTGTTGAAACGACTCAATTACAAGGTTCTGAAGGCCCACAACGGTCGGGAAGCGATTGCCGCGTATAAGCAAAAAAGCGACGCGATCGATCTGGTAATGCTTGATATGCTCATGCCTGATATGAGCGGCGGCATCGTATTCGAGGAAATCAAAAAGATCAACCCCCGGGCCAACGTGCTGCTTTCAAGCGGGTTCAGCCTTAACGATCAGGCCAGGGATATCCTTGCCAGAGGGGGCAGGGGGTTTATCCAGAAGCCGTTTGATATAAATGAACTGTCCAGAAAGATCAGTGATATTATGCGCACATCCGCCTAACCCGATATTTCACGAGTTGATTCGGCCGCGTTCGCTCTGTTACCGGACTTAAATGTAGAGACAGGCTGTGACAGGCTGTCCCGCAGCCTGTTGTTAAGCATCCACGTTCATGTTTGAAAACTGTAAATTTTTCCTTAAAAAAACAGTTAAAAATTAAATTATATACTTGATTTTATTGAAAATATGTTATATTCATAACTCCAAGTCAATCTTATTGCGAGGAGTTTATTTTGAGAGTATCTGAACCCAAAAATGTCAGGCCCTATTGCCAGAGCCAAAGCCTTTTGTTCCCCCCCAACCTGCTGGACTTTATCCAGCACGATGACCTGTGCATGGTTATTGATGATGTCGTCAACAACCTCGATCTCTCCTGTCTTTACCGCAAAACATCCCATGAGGGGAACATGCCGTATCATCCAAAAATGATGCTGAAAGTCCTGTTCTATTCCTATGCCAGCGGGATCTTCAGCTCACGCCGCATTGCCAAAGCGCTGGGTGAAAATGTTGCCCTGATTTATCTAGCCGCCTGGCAACGACCGGACTTTCGCACGGTTAACAACTTCAGGCGCAACAATTTAAAAGACCTTAGAGAATTATTTGTTCAAATTATTCGTCTCTGCCAGCAGCTCAAAATGGTTACGCTCGGACATATATCCATTGACGGTTCCAAGTTCAAAGCCAATGCCGCGGATCGGCGGTCATATGATCGAGCCCGCATTGAAAAAGAGATGGAACATCTTCTGGAGAAGGCTGCGGAAAAAGATCGGGAAGAAGACGCTCTATACGGTTCGGATAAGTCCGGAGACGAGCTTCCCGAAGAGATCCGGGACCGTAGCCGCCGTATCGAAAAATTAAAACAACTTCGCCGGCAACTGGATCAGGAAGACAAGAAAAAGCTCAATGCCACTGATCCGGACGCTGTGTTCATGAAAACAAAAAACCGTTTTCAAACATCATACAACGCGCAGGCCTCGGTCGATGAAACATCTCAGATTGTCGTTGCCGCCACGGTTATCAATACCAACGACCGGGATCAGTTGTTACCGATGATTGAACAGACAGCACAAAACACACAGGCGTCGGTTCGTATCGTAAGCGCTGATGCCGGCTACAGTTCAGTCAATAACCTCGAAAAACTGGAAGGGCTCGAGGGCGTTGACGCCTATATCCCGGATGATACCTACCAGAGCCGCAGCCGCGGGCACAAAGACACGCCTTTTGATAAAAGCAAGTTCATTTATGATGAATCGGCTGATGTATTTACCTGTCCCGCCGGCCATCCGTTAGCGTTCTGGCAAAGCAAGCAGGACAAGTGCGCCGCATATCGTGTATATCGCTGCCGGGACTGCAAAGCCTGTCCGCATTTTGGCGAGTGCACCAAAAGCAAGCGCGGACGGACCATCTGGCGGATGGTCGGAGAAGAACGGATCAAGGCCATGCGCTCAAAGCTGGACAGTGACACCGGCAAGGCCATCTATGCTAAACGAAAGCATATAGTAGAGCCTGTCTTCGGGCACATAAAAGCAGTCATCGGTTTTACCGGGTTCCGCCTGCGGGGGTTAAATAAGGTCAATGGAGAGTTTATGTTGGTGGCCATTGCCCACAATCTGAAAAAGATATCCAAATGGGGATACAAAAAGGGGATAGGCCTGACCCCGATGGCAGCAGAGGCATAATACACATGATAGAGGCGCATGGTTTTATGGTTCCAGCGACAAAAAAGCCTGGCGCTGAGATGTTTTAAACCAATTTTCAAAGAGCAGGCGATCAACCAACAAAATCGGATCGCAAAAAAGTCAAAAATATATAGGAAGGCTGCGGGACAGCCTGTGAAGCCTTCCGCTACATAACAACATAACCACATAACCACTTAACCACTTAATCACTTAACCACATAACCACTTAATCACATAATCACATAATCACTTCCTACCCACTCCTCGCGTTTTTAATAAAAATATTATACAGCGCCCAGAACCCGTAATACAGATCGGTTCTGACGGGATGCTTAAAAAAATCCTGCAAATATTTTTTCTCCGAAGCGCAGATCTCCTCAAAGGTCTCGGGCATGTCCACGTAAAAAGGCGGAATCAGCCCCGGCTTGGTCCGTTTTCTTAAGTTTTGCAGCTCCTGGTCATACAGGCTCAGATAATGGGCGCTCAGGGGCCGGACCCCGACGATCTTCAACTCCCCCTTAAGCCAGTTATAGAGCATGGGCAGTTCATCGATCCACAGCTTCCGCAGCACCTTGCCCCAGGCGGTCACCCGGAAATCATCCTTGATCTTGCCTCCTTCCTGCAGCCCCTGCTTCTCAAACACGTAATCCTGCAGAAATTCCGAGTAGGGATGCATGGTGCGCAGCTTGAAAACCTTGATGATTTCTCCCTGATAACCAACGCGGCGCAACGTCACCAGGGGCCCGTAGGTGGGATTTTCATTAAACGACGGTTTTTTCACCTTTCTGACAATCACCCAAATCCGCCTGTCAAACTCCTGCTCGGCCACGATGTCAAAACCGCAGAACGACAACCGGCCCAGGATCTCGGCCCGGGAGATGATCCGGTTTTTGCCCTTGGTAATCATGAAATAAAAAGCGTTGATCCGGGGCAGCTTGGGAAAGACCCGGTTAAAAAGAAAGTCCAGGCTGTAGATGCCATGGGCCAAGAGCCGCGGAAACTTGCGATAGATCCACTCATAATGTGTTTTTATAGTATGAGCGTGGCCGACAAAGTATCCCCCGGCCAGCAGCAACTGGTGCACGTTCAGAAAGTATTCATTGAGCCGGCGAACATCATTTAATTTATGCAGATTCACGAACAACCGCGTCGGCAGGGTTTCTTCAAACTGCCGGGCCGGCAGTTCACTGCTCTGCTCTACGGTCGTTTCCAAATACAGGATATTATCCAGACCGGGAATATGTTCTTCTATAAAGGCAAACACTCCCGGCGCCGCGGCGTCCAGCCTTTTTCCCAGCTTGTTCCGGGCCGGCGACAGCAGCAGCTGCCGGATGGCCTCGATATCGATATTCATATCAACCGGCGGCTGGTCCAGGACCTGCCGGACATCATCAATCGATTCAATATCCTTTCCCTCGGCCCTTTGCTTACGCCCACCCAACACGATAGTTAACAGCAGGCCCTCAAGGATTATCAGCAATCCGACCGTACCGAACCCCTGGAACCGGGAATAATTAAACAACCGAAGGGCGTACACCACCACCGCCACGCCGGCCAGCATGATAAAACCGGCTTTTTCCCATTGCCAGAAGACGTCATAGACCGTTTTCGCCGTAGGGATAATATGTTTTTTTGTAACCAGAGCGCTGAACATCCATAAAGCCAGCATAATCAGCAGCAATTGATCATATTCCGGAAGCAGGTATAAATGTCCCCGTTTGATTAAATTGACCGCGAAAAAAGAAAAAACCAGCAGCCCCAGATCGGCGGCCAGCAGCCGATAGTTTATGCCCGTCTGATAGATATCTTCAGGCGAGTCGTCTTTTCTCTCTTCCCGCCCCTTGATTTCAAAATCAGAGAACAACCACCATACCGACCAGACAAGCACGTTCAACAGGAACATCAGCAGGCAGGTGGTGAACACCTGCACCCGCGAATACATGGCCAGATTGAAAAAAACGATCACAAAGCTGATCATATAGGTCAAATAACCATTGGCCTTGAATATAACGATGATACCGGCCCAGTATCCCGCGTACTCTTTTACCTGAAATTTTTTGGCCACCAGGCACGCCGGCCACCAGCAGACAAAAAAAACTAACAGCAGAAACCCATATATTTCTGGCAGGACAAAACTGCCCCGCTTGAAATAATTACCCAGGAAAAAGGCAATAAACAGAAGCGCCAGGTCCGCCCAGAACAGCTTCTGCCGGGTCAGAGCCATCGGCTTCTGCTTGTTTTCAATGTTACCGGCATCAACCATACAACAACCCTCCACAACCTTCACCACCTAATCACCTTATAGGTAACTTCACTGTATGACGGAATCATAGAAAGTCTTACCATCGTCATTCCGGGCTTGACCCGGAATCCAGTATAAAATTGATATTATTCATT
>CAYSMV010000044.1:0-2076 GCA_964432245.1 uncultured Desulfobacterales bacterium | reverse complement strand
GGGGTTGTCCAGAAAATACGCTTTGATCATGTTTTCCAGAAACGGGCCGGCGGCCATTTCATCGTAAAGCCTTTTAATATGAGGATCAATCACGATGAGGTCTTCCGGCGGAGCGCCGTGAAACCAGCTTCCCGACAAGGTTAAAAAGAGTTTTATACCATAGGGATAAGGGGTGTTGGTAATTTCTTTTCTGTAAAATTCTATCTGATGAACGGCCGCATCGACCAGTTCTTTATTGATGCCGCTGGCTGCCAGATCAGTCAGCGTGTTCATGATGATGGCTTCAATGGCCGGGGCGTCTTCTTTTTTGACGTCCTTCAGGCCGCAGGCAAACATGGTGTCTTTAGTGTCGGCGGTAAAGCCGGCGCCGTCGCACAGCGAGCTTCCCAGCCCGGAGTCTATCAGCGCCTTGTAAAGCGGAGAGGCCGGGTTTCCCATGAGCACCTGTTCCAGGATAATCAGGGCTATGATCTGAAAACTCTCGCGGATGTCAGCCGTCACCCAGGCTACGCAGACCTGGTGCTTCCGGGAAGCCGACTCTTCTTCTGGAATCATGTAGGGGCAGGAAGCGGTACGGGGACTTTCCCACCTCGGCTGGGACGGCACATTTGTGCCGGGATCGATGCGCTCAAAGCCGTTCAGTACCTTGCGACCGATATAGTCCAGATGTTCTTCGACGGGAATGTCGCCGTAAGTATAGAAGAAGGCGTTGCTGGGATGGTAGTAGCGACGATGGAAAGCCAGCAACCCCTGATGAGTGAGGGAGGGAATATCCTCGGGGTCGCCGCCGGAATTATAATGGTAGGTCGTGTCGGGATAGAGTTCGCTCATAAGCGCGTGGGATAATACCTGGTCCGGTGATGACATGGCGCCTTTCATTTCGTTATAGACGACGCCCTGATAGGCTAGGGAGATATCGTCACCCTTATCGCCGGCGGGAACGATTTCAATCCGGTGTCCCTCTTGTCTAAAGCTCAATTCGGAAAGCAGCGGGAAAAAAACCGCGTCCAGATAAACATCCATCAAGTTATAAAAGTCTTTGCGGTTGGGCGTGGCAAAAGGATACATGGTCCAGTCGGAAGCGGTAAAAGCATTCATAAAGGAGCTCAGGCTTCTTTTGATCATGGAAAAGAAAGGATCCCGGACCGGATATTTTCTGGAGCCGCATAAGATGGTGTGCTCCAGGATATGGGCCGCTCCCGTGGAATCATGCGGGATGGTCTTAAAGGCGACGGCAAAACAGTTTTCATAATCAGCGGTGTTCACATGCAGGTGCCTGGCACCGGTGGTGATATGTTCGAGCTCGTAGACAAGCGCATGAATTTCCTGAAAAGGAACAACTTTTTTTACGACATAGCCGTAACACACCTCACCCTTGGCCAGGCCGGTCGTCCTGTTGGTCATCATAATCTCCGTATCCGGTGGCGGCATGCTGTCGGAAGAGCGTTTTCAGCCTGGTGCCGATGATGTTGAAGGCGACAAATGGAATTCAATCACGGTAAGACATGACTAAGCCGAAGAATAAACGCCGCGGCTGGTTCGCTTAACTTTTCCCAGTTTATACAACCTGAAAATGATGTTACGCAGCTTTTTTTCGTCGAAGCCGGTTTTGGCCTGAAGGGTTGCGAAGTCGGATCCCTTTTTGCTTCTTTTGATACTCTCCAGCACCACGCTGGTGGCGGACAGGCGTCGGGCATCGGGTATTTTTCTGTTTTGTTTTCTGCGCGTTTTCTTTTCTTTTAACGGCTGAACCATGGCGGATTTCTTAATCATTTTTTCAAGCCGGTCTATTTTGGCGTTCAGTTTGTCGATATCCTTTTTGCTGGGAATATCGAAGTTCCGCAATAATGATTTAAACGCGGCATCCATGGACACGGCTTTTGTTCTTCCTGGCATGAGCGATCTCCTTTACAAGAAATTTGAGTAAATGGCGACGGCTTGATAATAATATTGATTTAATAAAAACTTAATAAATTATAATATAGAAAGCAAGATAATTTGTAGTCATTTGTTTTTTTGCTTTTTATCCAATTTTGACTTTTTACGATTTTATTAAATCCTGATAGGAAACGTTTT
>CAYSMV010000043.1:0-4272 GCA_964432245.1 uncultured Desulfobacterales bacterium | reverse complement strand
ATGACACCCTTAATGTTTCTGAAAACACCCTGGTCATGGCGCCGTCTCCCGAATCTCTGCTGACTTTCTGGAAAAGCCTTTTTCTGGGCTTATATATCCCGGTCACCTATACCGTCTGGACCGGGCTGGCTGCCGTTTCTCTCACTCTTTTCGGCCGGCTTGATTCCGGATTGTTTCATCTCTTGAATCTGGCCGTTCACGTCTTCAACTGTTTTCTTGTTTTTCTGATTACCCGGAGACTGCTATCCCTTAAGAAGAGAATAGACGGTGAGGCCGGGGCCCTAATCGCGGCCGCGGTCTTCGGATCGCTGGTTTTCGGGCTGCACCCGGTACAGGTTGAATCAGTATCATGGATAACCGACCTCAAGGGCTTACTCGCGGCTTTTTTTTCTCTGGGCGCGATATATTTTTATCTTCCATACGATTCCGCCGGGAAAAGGGGCGTCTTTTTTTATTGCGTTTCGACCGGTTTGTTCATCGCGGCGCTCTTATCCAAGCCGTCGGCGGTCGCCCTTCCGGTCATGCTTTTCTTTATTCTGCTGTGGCTTGAGGGCCGTATAAGCGCCAAAATCATATATTCTTTAATCCCCTGGGGCGTTGTCGCGCTGGCCTTGGCGCTGATCACCCGTAGTGCCCAGCCCCCGGTGTCAGGAGCGGACACTTATCCCTGGCTGATACGACCGGCCGTCGCTCTTGACGCCATGATGTTTTATGCCCATAAAATATTCTGGCCGGATATTCTGGCGATTGATTACTGCCGGACGCCAGCTTATGTGATCGGCCTTTCCTGGCGCAATCCTTACTGGCTGATGCTGGCGCCGGTAATCGCTATGGTCTGGTATATACGGCGCCGAGGGCACTGGCTGGCACTCGGCTTTGCCTTTGTGGCCGGAATCCTGCCGGTATCCGGCCTGCTGCCGTTCGCCTTTCAGGGGACTTCAACCGTGGCGGACCGGTATCTCTATCTGCCGATGCTCGTTATGGCGGTGATAACGGCGGCCATCATTATGGAAAAACCGCGGCCTTTGATTTTTTCTCTGTTTATAATGCTGGTGATCTTTCTGGGAGTAAAAAGTTTTAACCAGTGCCGGGAATGGAAAAATACGGAAACGGTTATGGGGCATGCGCTTCGATACTATCCCAGAAGCTTCCGGGCCAATTTGAATTATGGCATCGCGCTCGCGGGCCGGGGAGATTTTGAGCGGGCGATATCTCATTTTAAGACCGCGCGGCGGCTGAAGCCCGATGACCCCCTGCCTTATTATCATCTGGGGCTGGCTTATGCCGGTACGGGTGACTACGGTCTGTACGAACGTTATTATGAAAAAGTGATGGCCATGGACAGGGAAAAGGCCGCCCGGCTGCAACGCGCGGCAGAATTGTTCAAGGGGTTAAACAGGTCCGGCACGGTTAACGATCTGGTCGGAGAAAATCGCGGAGAACAGGAAGAGCGGATATGAAAAAAGTGTTGATGTTGACGACCTCTTTTCCGTTATATCAGGGACATCCCGCCGGTGTTTTTGTCTATGAGCAGGCCCGGCATTTATGCCGGGCCGGGGTAAGCGTGGATATCCTGGCGCCGCTGCATCCGGAGGGTCGTTCTTTTGAAGTCATGGAGGGCGTGATCGTCCGCCGGTTTTCCTATTTCTGGCCGAAAACATGGGCTCGTCTCTGCTACGGCGACGGCATTCCCGAGAACATTAAAAAGCAGGCCGTTCTCGGCTTCCAGCTTCCTTTTCTGGTAATCGCGTTTTTTTTTCATACCCTCAGGCTGGCTCGCCGGAATAACGTTATTTATGCCCACTGGTCGCCCGCCGGCCTGGCCGGTGTATTGGCGGGCAAGATAATGAAGCGGCCGGTGGTGGTGATGGTCCATCACGGCCAGGAACGCTATGGTGACAACCGCCTGGAAAGGTTTTTGATCAACAATGCCGGCCACGTGATCTGCAACAGCAGCTATACAATGGATCGTATTATCCGTTATTACAAACCGCGTCATTGCACCGTGATTTCCCCCGGCGTTGATACGGATGTTTTCACGCCTTATAAGATTGATTTTTCCGATGTTTTTTTCAAAAGGATGGGCATTCCCGATCATCTGCCGGTCGTGCTGGCCATGGGGCGGCATATCGGGTGGAAGGGATTTGCATATCTGATTGAAGCCGCGGCGCAAATTAAAGACCAGGCGCCGTTCGTGCTGGTCATTGGCGGGCAGGGGCCGGAAACGGGGGCTCTCCGGGGTAAGGCCGGGGCATTAGGGATGCGGGAACGGATCATATTCACGGGACAGATCCCGAATCATGACATGCCGCGACTTTATAATCGCGCGGCGGTTTTTGCGCAGCCGTCGATTGTGGACGAAAAAGGGAATACGGAAGGACTGGGCGTGGTTCTGATGGAGGCCATGGCCTGCGGCGTTCCCTGCGTTGCCAGCGCCGTGGGGGGGATTCCGGACATAGTAAAAGACGGGCATAACGGGTTTCTTGTCCCCGCCAAGGATGTCACCGCCCTGGCGGATTCGATTCTAAGACTGCTGAACGATAAAACGCTGAATGAAAAGACGGGCCAAAACGGCCGGCACTTTATAGAGCGGAATTATTCCTGGAGGCAACTGACCGCTAAAACGATGGCCATGCTGGAAACATTGAAGGATGCTGTCTGATTAATCCTTTTTCCTGTCGCCGTGACGCATAATCCCAGACCCGGATAACGGGTCAAATTTTTTCTTGACAATAAATTTTTGCTATATTATGAGTAAAATAACTACTCATAAATAAATGGTATGGGCGCAGAGGATAGAAATGCAGAATATGCTTTCCGGTATTATTACATCCAGGCTGAAGATCAAGATGCTGGTCAGGTTTTTTTTAAATCCGGCGTCCAAGACCTATTTGAGGGAGCTGGCCGCGGAGTTTAAGGTTTCTTCGAACGCGGTTCGGACGGAATTGAATCATCTGGCCTTCTCCAGTCTGATTAAATCCGAAAAGGAGGGCCGCAAAGTTCTTTACCAGGCCAACCAGCGGCATCCCCTGTTCCCCGAACTGGCTTCCATGGCCAGAAAATCGCTGGGAGTGGATCAGGTCATTGAAAGCATTGTCTCCAGACTGGGCCGGCTGGAAAAAGCGTATCTGCTGGACGATTACGCCCAGGGCAAGGATACCGGCATTATCGATCTCTTGCTGGTGGGTGAAATTGATAATTTCCATCTCCATGATTTGAGCAAAAAAACAGAACGATATTTGAAACGAAAGATCCGGCATCTGGTGCTGACCAAAGATGAGTTCAAACTGTTTCAGAAAGAATTCCGATCCCGGCCCTCGCTGTTGATATGGGAAAACAAAGAAGCGAGAAAGAAATCATAAACTTATATTCTATGAGATTTGCGAAACCAACTCGATTGTAAACCAAGAGGCGGACCTGTATTTAAAAGGATTTGCGATAACGTCGAATCGGCTGGCCTGTCTCTGTTTCAGGTGATTTAACCGGAAATTCAAAATGTCTTTAAAATATCAATACGGTTTCTCAGAAATCCTGCCTGACGCTATGTATAACAGAGCCTTAAGGGAGAAAAAGGCAGAGACAATTGTTAGAGTTTTAAAAGATCATTTTAATGATACCAGTTCGTTAAATGTTCTGGACGTCAGTGCTTCCACGGGATTCATCGATTATTATTTGGCTGATCATGTCAGGCGCATAACCGGTATTGATATAGACACTAAAGCTATCCGGCATGCCCGGGAAAGTCATAACAAATCAAATCTTTTCTTTGACGTGGGTGATGCCCTTAATCTGACGTTTGCAGACGACAGCTTTGATGCCGTTATCTGCACACATCTTTATGAGCACGTTCCTGATGCGAAAAAATTAATGAATGAAATATACCGGGTATTGGTTAAAGGAGGGGTGTGCTATTTTGCCGCGGGTAACAGGTTGCAGTTTATGGAACCACATTATCGCCTTCCGTTGCTTTCCTGTCTACCCAAGCCTTTAGCTCATTTATATTTCCGCGTATCAGGAAAAGGAAGATATTATTATGAGAATCATTTGACTGTTTGGTCTTTGAAGAGACTGGCTAAAAAATATAAACGCATTGATTATACTGAAAAAATTGTAAATTATCCGGAAGTATTCGCGGCCTCTTATTTGCTTGAGCCGGGCGGTTGGAAACAGTCGGTCGCAAAACTGGTTTTAAAATACGCTTATTTTATTTTTCCAACATATATTTGGTTGCTTGAAAAATAACGGCGCCTGGTTTTTTAAAAAAATCAAAAC
>CAYSMV010000042.1:0-6791 GCA_964432245.1 uncultured Desulfobacterales bacterium | reverse complement strand
GCCGTCGGGCTCTATGAAATCCACCAGATCCATCATGCTGCTGATCGGCGTCGACAATCCCGTCGCCGCAGCCATGGGATCGCCGTCGACAATCAGTTCGATAATCGGTACCGGCCCCTCCGACGCCTCCCGCATCAGGACCTTGCGCAGGTGCTCAAAATCAGCGCCCTGTTTGAACGGTTGTTTAATTTTCATCATTTTCTCCTTTATTTAATTTTTGACTGTTTTTTTTGAGGGGGCGTTGTCTTCACGCGATCCCGGTCCCGGCCTTTGTACTGAACAAAAAACCGGTCGGTTATATCCACGAAAGCCATCAAGTCTTCAAGCGTGTTGTTGATTTGTTCCGGCGTGGTGTGAATGGTTTCAATGGAAAGGGCATTCAGGACCAGGAAAAAAAGCCAGTACACGCCGTCCGGCTCCTTTCCCATGACTTCCCTGAAGGCGGCGTAAAATTTTTCCGTCCATCGTTCGGACAGGGAGCGAACATGTCTGTTCAGTACCGCGTCCGTCCGGGAGGCGACCACCAGTTCCAGCCAGGCATAATAAGTGTTGCTGGTCCAGTGCTCTTCCCAGAGCGTGCGGGCGATATCGACCAGTGCCAGTTGTTCACCGGCGATGTCGGCCATGGTTTTCCTGAAGTGACGCACATTTTCTCCGAGGATGTATTCCACCGTTTCAACGATCAGTTCTTCTCTCGTGGCAAAGTGATGAAGCAGTGTGCCCCGGGAAACATTGAGGCGGCGGCAGACCTCCTGGGTGGTGGTGGCGGCATACCCTTTTTCCGCCAGGGACTGGAGGGTCGCGTCCAGAAAACGAAGGCGCGTGGCCACGGCCCGCTTCTGCATTTTCGCTGTTTTCAGAGATGTTTTTCCGGCCATGCTGTTATTCCTTTTTATCTGATTGTCCGGTCAGAAAATATAATAAAAGTCAATTCAGACTCTTTTGCAAGAAAAAAATTACAAAAAATCAAAAAAAACGGCAAAAAAAGGATATAAAAAAGTCAATAATGATCTTTTACTGCTCCGGTGAAAAGGCCTGGTCGAAAAAATGCGGTCTAAGGATCGTTAGCCCGGGCGCCTGTTTTTCCGTGAAATGCCAAAGAAAGCATTTGTGTTTTATTCGATAAGTTTCTAAAATTCATCTCATCAAGGGTAAAGACAGTAATAAAAATCACCAGAACACCGGATAGGGGTTTCAACCGGTGATAAAGAATACATTCTGATGTACTACTCTGTTTCGCAGACGCCTCAGCCAGGTACCCGGATGATCAAGTTCCGGGGCGATACCGTAGATTTTTCCATTCTGGTTTCCGGTCAGGTTGAAGGCTACGCCTGGCTGCGAACCAATATCGGTCAGGCGGGAATGACCCGGGAGAGTTTTGTCCGCCATGTTGAAGAAGGGATTCCGCCGCTGGGTTCGGAATGGTTTGATATTCCCATGCGACGGATGGATGAAAAACGTTTTCAGGTCACCCTGCCGCTGGCTCAGGTCGGGCATTTTGAGGCCAAATGTTTTTTCATGGAAACCGGTGCCGTCCGGCCGACCTGGCCGGAAGGGACCAATGTCGTCGTTAACGTGGAACCGGCCGATACCTGCTGCGCTAATATTATATATAACGCCTTTGTGCGTCAGTTCGGCCCCAACCGGTCCGGCCGATGCGGGCCTACGCCCGGGGAAGGCGAGTGTATCCGGCGGCTTGATAATAAGGGATATTCCGTCATCCCCCGCTCGGGGACTTTTCGCGATCTCATCCGGGAGCTGGATTTTATTGTCGGCTATTTAGGCTGTCGTGTTCTTCAACTTCTGCCTATTCATCCCACCCCGACGACGTACGGCCGCATGGGACGGTTCGGGAGCCCTTACGCGGCTTTGAATTTTACGGGCGTAGACCCGGCCCTGACTGAATTTGACCCCACCAAGACCCCGCTGGAGCAGTTTACGGAGCTGGTTGATGCCGTTCACGCGCGCCACGCGAAAATCATTCTTGATATGGCCGTGAATCATATGGGGTGGGCCGCCAATCTGCACGAAACCCATCCGCACTGGCTGGTCAGGAGCGAAGACGGTGAGATCCAGGTCCCGGGGGCCTGGGGTGTGAAATGGATGGACCTGACCAGCCTGAACTATTCCCGAAAAGACCTGTGGCAATACATCGCGCGGGTTTTTCTGGCCTGGTGTCGCCGGGGCATTGACGGGTTCCGGTGCGATGCCGGTTATATGATCCCGGTCCCGGCCTGGACATATATTGTCGCCATTGTCAGACAGCAGTTCCCGGACACGATATTCTTTCTCGAGGGACTGGGCGGAAAGATTTCCGTCACCCGGGACATTTTAAATGCAGCCGATTTCAACTGGGCCTATTCGGAATTGTTTCAGAATTACAACCGGGATCAGATCGGGCAGTACCTGCCGGCGGCGATTGACATATCCGAACAGGACGGGCTGACGATCCACTTCGCGGAAACGCATGACAACAATCGCCTCGCCGCGCGCTCGAAAATCTATGCCATGATGCGGACCGCCCTCTGCGCCCTGGCTTCCCCCCAGGGAGGCTTCGGATTCGCCAATGGCGTAGAGTGGTTTGCCGCTGATAAGATCAATGTTCATGAATCACCTTCTTTGAACTGGGGGGCAACTGACAACCAAGTCGATTTTATTCGTCGATTGACGATTCTGCTCAAAAATCATCCCGCCTTTTTTGACGCCGTGACCATGCGGCTGATCCAGACCGGAGGCGGCAATCAGATCGTCCTGTTCAGGCATCATCAACCGACCGGCAAGAAACTGTTGATCGTCGTCAATCTGGATGACGAAAGATCCGTGGAATCGTCCTGGGAAATGCCCCCGGACATGCCCGGCTCCGGATACATTGATTTGCTGACGGGCGGGGAAGTAACGATAACGACAGCGGACGGCGTAGCCCGCTGTGATCTGGATCCCGGCGCGGTATATTGTCTGTCGGCCGACAGAAGCGACCTTGACCTGCTGGATGTTGCTGAAGACCGGCTGCTGATCCCTGATCGCCTCTTGCGTCAGCGGGCCCGGGCTAAAGCCATGGAGATCTTCTGCTATTATCACGGGACGGGCGATGTGGCCGCCGTCGATTTTTATGCCGCCGCGGAACTACTGCTCGAAAATCCCGGTGAGTATTGCCGTTCCCTGAATCCCGTCAACGGCGAAAGCCGCGTGGCTGTCTGGCGATGGCCCCATGATCTGAAACGGGAGGTGATGATCCCGCCCGATCATTTTCTGATGGTTTGCGCGGATGCGCCTTTCCGGGCCCTGGTTATGGACAAGATTAACGGAGAAGAACAGGTGAAGTCTTTTCAGGAGAGTCTGCCCGCCAGGGACGGAACGTGGTTCGCTTTGTTCCCCCCCCTGCCGACGCCGGTTTCGTCCTTTCGTCTCACCCTGGAGTTGAGCGTGTATGTCGAAAACGGCTATCTACACCGCCGCGCTCCGCTTCTTTTTCTGGCCGATCCGGATACCGTAACCCTCAAAACCGTCTACAGCCGGAATGACGTTATGGAATTAAACCCGCTGCTGCTCTCTACCAATCATCTGGGCGGCATGCTCCGGGCCCATGCCCTGTGGGGAAAGCTTGACAGCAAATATGATGCCCTGCTGGCGGCCAATCTGAACCCGGAATTTCCCGAAGACCGCTGGATCATGTTTACCCGCTGCCGGGCGTGGACGGTATACCAGGGTTATTCGCAGGAGATCTGTTTTGATTGCCTGGATAAATTCGAGGTGAAAGCCGGTTGCGGCATCTGGCGTTATAAAATCCCCACCGGCCAGGGGGAACGAATCGATGTGGCGGTCGAGGTCCAGATGGCCCGCGATGAGAACGCCGTCCACATCCGGTTTTTACGGGAAAAGATGAACGGCCAGGCCGGCGGGCTGGACGACCATACCGGTATTCAACTGATTTTGAGGCCGGATATAGAAGACCGGAATTTTCATTTTACCACCAAAGCCTATACCGGCCCCGAGCACGCCTGGCCCAACGCCGTCCGGCAGGATGCGGGGGCTTTTGTCTTTGCCCCGGATTCTTCCCGGCAACTGCGCGTCGGCGTTACCCCGGGCAAGTTTATCCGGGAACCGGAATGGCATTACATGGTTCCTCATCCGCTGGACGCGGAGCGGGGCATGGACGGTGCTTCCGATCTTTTCAGCCCCGGATATTTTTCGATCTTTTTGAAAGGCGGTGAAACGGCGCAACTGACCGCCGTTGTCAACGGCCCTGCCGGGCGGCCGGGTATCGGTGTCAAAAGCCGGGAAGACGCACCCGGAGACCGGATCCCGGAGTCCGACGGAACTCATTCCCTGCCATCATTATGGGCCGCCAATTTACGGTATTATGTGGTCAAGCGGGGCGATTTGAAATCCATTATCGCCGGATATCCCTGGTTTCTGGATTGGGGCAGGGATTCGCTGATCGCCACCCGGGGACTGATCGCGGCGGGAATGGTATCGGAAGCAAAGGCGGTTTTAAAACAGTTCGGCCGTTTCGAACATGACGGTACCCTGCCCAACATGATTGCCGGTAGCGACGCCCGTAACCGGGATACATCCGACGCGCCGCTCTGGTTTTTCACGGCCTGCGGCGATATGGTCCGGGCGGAGGCGTCGACGGCGTTTCTGGATGAAAAATGCGGGAACAGGACCATCCGTGAAATTTTATACTCCATTGCCGCGGCTTATATCAAGGGCACCTTCAACGGGATTTGCGTGGACAAGGCCACCGGCCTTGTTTTCAGCCCGAAACATTTTACCTGGATGGACACCAATCACCCGGCCTGTACCCCGCGCCAGGGGTATTGCATAGAAATCCAGGCCTTATGGCAGGCCGCCCTGAATTTTCTTTCCGAGATCGATCATGACGACGGCAGCCGCTGGCGAGCCATGGCCGATCAGGTGCGGCAATCAATAGCGGATTTTTTTATTCTCGAACCCGGTTATCTGTCGGATTGTCTTCATGCCGATCCCGGTCAATCCGCCCGGCAGGCGAAGGCTGACGACGCGCTGCGGCCCAACCAGTTACTGGCCATTACTCTGGGCGCGGTAACGGATGAGAGATTGTGCAAAAAAATTCTGGAGGACTGTCAAACCCTGCTGGTGCCCGGCGCGATTCGAAGCCTGGCGGACCGGACGGTCAGACATCCGATCACGATCGAGCATAACGGCCGATTGCTGAACAACCCCAATTCACCTTACCAGGGACGGTACCGGGGGGACGAAGACACCAGCCGCAAGCCGGCCTATCATAACGGCACCGCCTGGACCTGGATGTATCCGCTTTATTGCGAAGCCTGGGCCGGGGTTTATGGGCCGTATGGGAAGAAGACCGCGCGGTCGTTGCTGGCTGCCGGCGTCGGGCTGATTGTTAAAGGATGTTCCGGGCACTTACCAGAGATCGTTGACGGCGATTTCCCGCACACCCCAAGGGGGTGTGACGCCCAGGCCTGGGGGCTGAGCGAGCTGATCAGAGTGTGGGAACAACTGCGGGGATAAAAACAATGTCATATTAATTTGATTTCCATTGAAATTTTCTTTAATATAATTATAATACCTTTGTGACGATATGCTCATGATGACCGGCTAATTTGTTTTCATGGCCATTCCGGCCGGGCCGTTTTTGACATTCTGTAAAAATTTCCAGCATTTTTTGATTGGGGCGGGCTGGCGGTATCCTTCCCGGTTACTAATTTTAACAATTTGTTTTTACAGCACAAATAATCGCCCGGCGGCAGCAGGAACTGCTTGGCATTATATTTGCTCATTCAATGAGGAGGGCGCCTGAAAACACGGTCTGTGTCATCAGGTTTGGAGCCGGGCCTTTGACCGGCCCGGCAGGGGATAGACAAGTCTGGTAATGTTTACAGGAGGTGGGCATGAGCTTAAAGAAAAAGTATTTTAAGAACAATCAATTATGTAAGGTCACCTTCCGGGTGTCCCGAGAGGCGGCAGAAGACGTTTCTTCGATCAGCGTGGTGGGCGATTTCAACAACTGGAGTATTATGGACCATCCCATGAAACGGCTGAAAAATGGTGATTTTACCGTTACCATTGACCTGGAAGCGGACCGGGAATATCAGTTTCGCTATCTCATGAATGAAAAAATATGGGAAAATGAATGGGAAGCTGATAAATATGTTAGAAGTGAATACGGGAATTGCGAAAATTCCGTGGTTATCGTCTAACATGTTTTAAGGAAATCGGCTTATGAGTTTTTTACAGACGTTTCAGGTGCTCCCGGATGTTCCGCAGCAATTGAAATTTATGGAGGTCCTGGCGCGAAATCTGTGGTGGTGCTGGAACATGGACGCCATCGACCTTTTCCGGCGCATCGATCCCCGGCTGTGGGATACTTCGGGTCGGAATCCCATTGTTTTTTCCACCATGATCAGCCAGGATCGCATGCGGGAACTTTCTGAAGACGAAGGGTTTCTGGCCCATCTGGAAAGAGTCAGGGATCAGTTTCAGAAGCAGGTGCTGGATCCGGTGGACGAATCAATAACCGAATCCCAGCGGCTGGAAAATGAGGCCGTGGCTTATTTTTCCATGGAATTCGGTATTCACGAGAGCCTGCCGCAGTTTGCCGGCGGGCTGGGCATCCTGGCCGGTGATCATCTGAAGGCCTCCTCTGATCTGAAACTACCCGTTATCGGTGTCGGTCTTTTCTACCGCAGTGGTTATTTTCATCAGTTTTTGAACCATGACGGCTGGCAGCAGGAAACTTATCCCGAAATCGATATCTTTCATCTTCCCATGAGGCGCGTGCTGGACAA
>CAYSMV010000041.1:0-2822 GCA_964432245.1 uncultured Desulfobacterales bacterium | reverse complement strand
GGCGGTCAGATTGGCCACCAGTTCCGGATGAAAAGAAAACGATTCGAACTTCATAATGATAAAAATTCCTTAATTTTGGTTTGGATTGCGCCTGCCTTAATATCTCCTTCCGCGGAGAGGACGTTTATTGCGCCGCTTTCCGCCGGGGTCGGCAGGCCTGACTTTAATACTATTGCCATTGATGAGGTTTCCGTTAAGCGCCTTGATAGCCTGATCCGCCTGAGAGTTGCTGGGCATGTCAATAAAACCGAAGCCCTTTGATCTTCCGGAAAATCTGTCTTTGATTATTTTAATACTTTCGATTTCCCCAAACGTTACGAACAAGGATCTTATCTGCTCCTCCGTAATGCTGTCAGGTAAATTTCCAAGATAGATATTCATAACGGCCCCTTTCCTTTTTAAAGTGTCGATGGCACATTGTGAGTTCAACAAACAAGACAGTCCTCAGGTAATCAGTTTCATACCCAATTTCATGCAGTGTACGAACACAGACGTTTAAATGGGCCTGATGGGGGGATTGCCTTGAAGTGTAAGGGACACGGCTCCACAATGAGCGCCGCGTCCCTTTTTTTTAAAGATTAGGCTACTGTGACGTTAACGGCTGAGGGGCCTTTTTGCCCTTTTTCAACCTCAAAGGTGACACGGTCGCCTTCTTTGAGGCTTTTAAAACCGCTTGCATTGATCGCTGAATGGTGTACGAAAACATCAGGGCCGTCTTCCTGTTCGATGAAGCCGTACCCTTTTTGGTCGTTAAACCACTTAACTGTTCCATTGGCCATGTTTGCATCCTCCTTTCTATAAGTAATATTCAAAATTTTAAACTGGAGGATGTAACTGAATAAGACATGACGTTTTCCTTCAGAAAAAAATCGCTTCGCCAATCAATGACAAAGCCATGTTGATAAAGTTATATTATTGTGTTTTTTCAAAAAAGCAAGGTTTATTTTCAAATTCGGGGTGTGAGAGGGTATTTTTGTCATTTCACAGGGCATAGCGGGGGTGTCCATGATTTTATGCGTTTTTTCTGAAACGGTAAAATCAAAATATTTCCCCGGCCGGGCCGACGTCAGTGGTATTCCTGGAGGGCCTTGACAGTGATGGGGCCTCTGGTCAGGGCGGCCACGCCCTGGGCCATGGCCAGGGCGCCGGCAATGGTGGTGGCATAGGGGATGGAAAACCTAAGGGCCGCCTCGCGGATCCGGTAGCCGTCCCGGCGCGGCTCGTTGCCGGTGCCGGTGTTGACGATAAAATGGATCTCCCGGTTGATGATGGCGTCGACCACATGAGGACGGCCGGATGAAACCTTGTGGATTTCTCTGGCCGGGATATGGTGGTGCCGCAGGAAGGCGGCCGTGCCCCTGGTGGCCACGATGGCGAATCCGGCATCGTGAAATATCTGGGCTACCTGAAGCATCTTCGGTTTATCATTGTCTTCCACGCTGACGAATACGGTTCCGGATCTCGGCAGGTTCTGACCGGCAGCGAGCTGGGCCTTGGCAAAAGCCGGGCCGAAGGCGGCGTTGATGCCCATGACCTCGCCGGTGGATTTCATTTCCGGCCCCAGCAGGGGGTCGACGCCGGGGAAGCGGTTAAAGGGCATGACCGCTTCCTTCACGGACACGTGAGCGGGAACGACTTCTTCCGTCAGCCCGAGTTCGTCCAGCCGTCTTCCCAGCATGACCCTGGTGGCCAGTTTCGCCAGCGGCACGCCGGTGGCCTTGCTGACAAAAGGGACCGTCCGTGACGCCCTGGGATTGACTTCCAGGACAAAGAGCCGGCCGTTCTTGACGGCGTACTGGACATTCATCAGCCCGATGACGTTCAGTTCCCGGGCCATGGCCCGGGTGGCGTCGGCCGTTTCTTTCAGAATTTCCGGTCCCAGGCTGTATGGCGGCAGAACGCAGGCCGAATCCCCGGAGTGGACGCCGGCGGCCTCGATATGTTCCATGATGCCGCCGACGATTGTCCGCCGGCCGTCTGAAATCGCGTCCACGTCCAGTTCGATGGCGTCTTCCAGAAACTTGTCGATCAGCACCGGATGTTCCGGCGCGACGCTGATGGCGTAGGCGGTGAAATTCTCCAGGGCCCGGCGGTCATAGACGATTTTCATGGCCCGTCCGCCCAGGACATAAGAGGGCCGGACGATGACCGGGTAGCCGATGCGTTCGGCCGCGGACACGGCTTCGGCCACGTTCATGGCCAGGTCGTTGGCCGGTTGAATCAGCCCCAGCTTGTTCAACATGATCTGGAATAATCTTCTATCTTCGGCGCGGTCGATGCTTTCCGGACTGGTGCCCAGGATGGGCACGCCCTCCCTGGCCAGGGGCACCGCCAGTTTCAGCGGCGTCTGGCCGCCGAACTGCAGAATCACGCCGTCGGGCTGCTCTTTTTCCACGATATGCAGAACGTCTTCCAGGGTCAGGGGCTCGAAATAGAGCTTGTCCGAGGTGTCATAATCGGTGCTGACGGTTTCCGGGTTGCTGTTGACCATGATGCTTTCAACGCCTTCCTCCCTGAGCGCGAAGGAAGCGTGAACACAGCAGTAGTCGAACTCGATTCCCTGGCCGATGCGATTGGGGCCGCCGCCCAGAATGATAACCTTTTTTCTTTCTGAAACCCGGGCCTCGCATTCCGTCTCATAGGTGGAGTAATAATAAGGCGTGGCCGCGGAAAATTCGGCGGCGCAGGTATCCACCAGCTTGTAGACCGGCCGGAGGCCGGCTTGTTTGCGTTTTTTTGCGACTTCCAGTTCCGGACGGCCGGTCAGCCAGCCGATCTGCCGGTCGGAAAACCCGTATTCCTTGGCCCGGCGCAGCATGGCC
>CAYSMV010000040.1:0-7912 GCA_964432245.1 uncultured Desulfobacterales bacterium | reverse complement strand
GCCTTTTCCGGGGACCGAAATCCGGGACCGGGCCGAAGAACTCGGCATCCATATCCTCACCAACGACTGGCGGGAATACCACGCCAACAAAGCTATTGTTGAGACCGACGGCGCTTCCGCCGCCCTGATGGATGAAGTGGCCGGCCGATGGAAGGCGGAATATGATGAATACCTGGGCTACGTCAAGCGGCAAATGGCAGCCGGCGCAGCCACCGAAAAGGAGGCCTGGTCGCTTATCGGACTTGAAAATACGGTCATTATTTATGATCTGATGATGAAATCCGCTTTTGAAGAAGCGGAAACGCGGCCGGAAACGGACGGCAATAACGCCGACGATGCCACGCTGCTGAAATCCCTTGCCGGGCAGGTGTGCGGTTATACCGATTATCCCGCCGGGCGGGTGGAACAGACTCTGCGATGGGCTTTGGGCAGGGACGTCCTGGCCCCTCACCGTCAAGGCGGACAAATCTCCTGGGCCTGGAAGGATTATCTGTAAACAAAATTGAACGGTTGACTAATCAATCATCATCTACTATCATAAAAATAGAAACAGGAATGTCGGCTGGTCTTCACCATACCTCGACCACATCCGGAAAGCATTCGAGTTGAGCGGCGGCGATTTCGCCTGCTCACGAATATTGAGCAAGAACCTCTTTAAGGAACCAAACGGGTTCGGAAAAGACTGGCACTGATGATTGAATACAAACAGCGGCGAGCGCATCCCAGGATTAACTGCACGGTACCCATCGTTATTTTAACCGAAACATCAGAATTACTTCATTCCGCATTGATGCTGAATTACAGTGAGGGAGGAATGTATTTCGAAATATCGGCACCCATAGATACGGGATCATATATCACGATTAAAACGGACTCGGAATCCCCTATCGACCCGATTGGTTCCGGCACCTGGGACAAACGCCAGGCGGAGGTGCGGTGGTGCCGGGAATTCAGAGAAGAAGGATCGGCTCGATACGGTTGCGGAGTTCAGTATACCGCCTGACCATAATCGCATGAAACATCCAGCCATAATCAAAAAAACGCTACGGATCAAATCGACGGCAAAAGACCAGTTTAAAAAGTCAACAACAACTGGGGCCTTCCTGCTGCTGTGGCTGATGGCCGCCTTGTGCCAGGCCGAACAGCCGGCCTCTGCCGCAATCTCCGCTTCCGAGCTGGTAAGACAGCTTGAAGCCAGATACGGGGGCGGCGGTTTTACCGCGCGTTTTGAACAGGTTTCAACGCTGAAAGTCATGGACATAACCGATACCGCCTCGGGGCTGGCCTATTTCAAGGAACCGGGTATGATGCGCTGGGAATATGTCAAGCCCGAACCCCAGCAGATCATCACCGACGGAAAAAAAATATGGATATACAAGCCCTTGGACAATCAGGTCATGATCGGTGAAGCCCCCGCGTTGCTGAGAGATGAACATGGCGTCAGTTTTCTTGCTGCCGTCCGCTCTATTAAAGAAAAAAATCAGATCAGCCTTGATCAGGATCGCACCGGTGAAAACGCGTATGCCCTGAAACTGGTTCCCATACAGAGAACGAATGAGATGGGGGCAATATATCTTTATGTGTCCAAAAAAAACGGCCTGATCGAAGAGATAGAAACCATCAACGCCTATGAGGATACCACCCGTATTGTTTTTTCAGATATCCACCTTGATGATTCGGTTGATACGTCCCTGTTTGCTTTTGAAACGCCAATAGACGCCGATGTCATACTCCTGGATACCCAGGAATAGAAAGCCTTACGGGAAGACCTCTTTTTGCCCGAAGCCGTCTTTGCCGGAGTAAAATTTCTTATAATAAAAAGGACATCGTCTTTACGCTGACGCACCATGAAAACAATTGAAAAATTAAAAAAAGAAAAAAACGCCATTATTCTGGCGCATAATTACCAGCCAGCGGAGATACAGGATCTGGCCGACCTGTGCGGCGATTCCCTGGAACTGGCTATCAAGGCCTCGGCAACCGACGCCGGGGTGATCGTCTTCTGCGGCGTCCACTTCATGGCCGAAACCGCCTCGATCGTCTGCCCCGATAAGACCGTTCTTTTTCCCGCGCCGGACGCTGGCTGCCCCATGGCGGACATGATCACTCCTTCCGCCCTGGAAGCAAAAATCGGTGAGCTGGGAGACATGCCGGTGGTAACCTACGTGAACTCGCCGGCCGCGGTCAAGGCGATTTCCACCGTCTGCTGCACGTCCGCCAATTCCGTTAAAGTGGTCAAAAGTATCGACTCTCCGAACCTGCTGATGACGCCGGACAGAAATCTGGCCGCCTACACCGCCACCCTGACCGACAAAAAAATTTATCTCTGGGACGGCTACTGCCCCGTGCATGACGCCCTGCGGGCGGATGATATCAGGAAGGCCAAAGAAAAATATCCGGAGGCGGCGATAATGGCTCATCCGGAGTGCCGGAGCGAAGTGCTGGAACTGGCCGACGCGGTGCTGAGCACTTCCGGCATGCTGCGGTACGCGCGGGAGTCGGCGGCCGGATGCTTTCTTGTCGCCACTGAAAACGGCCTTCTGCACGGCCTGAAGAAAACATGCCCGGACAAGGCTTTCTATCCGGTCTCGGGAAAGATGATCTGCCCGGATATGAAACGCGTCACACCGGAAGCGATCGTTGACTGTCTGAAAAATATGGGGCCCGAAGTAAGAGTGCCGGAAGATATCCGAAAACGGGCGCTCGGTGCGGTGCAAAAAATGCTGGACTTACGATAAGCGAAGGAAGGATTCAGCCTCCCCCGATCCGGTTATCCGTCGCCGACGCTTTCATCCAGATTGGCGTTGGTATAAACTTTCTGGACATCGTCACAATCGTCCAGCGCTTCCAGCAGCTTCAGCATCTGTTCCGATTCCTTTTCCCCCAGGTCGATCGTAGTCTGAGGAAGCATGGTAATTTCGGAAAAGGAACAGGTTATCCCCGCTCCGGCCAGCGCCTCCTTGACGGTTTCAAAATCATTGACCGCCGTGATGATTTCAAAGCTGCCGTCTGCATCCCGCACATCTTCCGCGCCGGCTTCTATGGCCGTTTCCATGACCGTGTCTTCATCGGCGGCCGTCTTGTCGATTTCAAAAAAACCTTTTTTCTCAAACATCCAGGCAACGCAGCCGCTTTCTCCCATGTTTCCGCCGTGCCGGCTGAAAATATGACGGACCTCGCTGACCGTCCGGTTTTTGTTATCCGTCAGGGATTCCAGGAGAATCGCGGCGCCGCCGGGGCCATATCCTTCATAAAGGCTCTCTTCATAATTCACACCTTCCAGCTCACCGGTCCCTTTTTTAATGGCCCGGTCGATATTATCCTTGGGCATGTTTTCAACCTTGGCGGCCTGGATGGCGTTTCTCAACCTGGCATTAGCAGCGGGATCTCCGCCGCCCATCCGGGCGGCAGCGGTAATTTCCTTGATCAGTTTGGTAAAGGCCTTTCCCCTCTTAGCGTCCGCCGCCTGCTTTTTATACTTGATGGAGGACCACTTATTGTGACCTGACATTACCCGACTCCTTTTTTCCCAATCCGATAACGTAAGTTTCCCGGCTTTCTTTACGGCAACTGGCCGGTCTAAAAACAGCGAACCGGTTGAATTGTTCTTTTACCATATCCGAAAATTTTTTAAAATCCTCTCCCTGAAAAATTTTACAGACAAAATTCCCGCCCGGTTTAAGCGCGGTTTTCGCGAAATTCAGGGCAGCCACGGCCAGCTCATGGGAGCGGGCCGTGTCGGTAACATGATGACCGGTGGTGGCCGGCGCCATGTCGCTTAAAACCGTATCCGCCGGCCGGCCGTTGAATATGGAATTATCCGCCCGCAAATCGAATATATCCATAACATGAGCAACGGTCTGGGCCGGCAGGGTAATGGTTATCGGCGTGATGTCGACGCCGACAACCGCTCCCTGAGAGCCGACCACTTCGGCCGCGTAAAGCAGCCAGGAGCCCGGCGCGCAACCCAGATCAATAACCATCGCGTTTTTTTGCAGAATTTTAAATTTTCTCTGTATTTCCGTAAGTTTATATACCGACCGGGCCGGATAACGGCTCTTTTTCGCCTGTTGGGCATAATAATCAGGACGGCCGCGGGAATTGGTTGCTCTTCGTGTCATCATCAGCTCCTTTAGTTGTCATCGACCGGCTCAAAACAGGACATCGACAGCATCGCCAATGGCTTTCACGCCGGTAATGGTCATTTTCTTTTCCTCGGGCATGCGCTTTAAATTGCCGTACGGCACCAGGCAATTGGCAAACCCCATTTTTTTTGCTTCCGCCACCCGGGTTTCAATATGATTGACGGCCCGCACCTCGCCGGTCAGCCCCACCTCGCCGATCACTACGGTACCGGCCTTGATCGGCCGGTCCAGAAAACTGGAAGCCACCGCGGCGATGACGCCGAGGTCAACGGCCGGTTCGCTGATCTTCACCCCGCCGGCCACGTTCATGAAAACATCGTAGCCCATCAGCTCCATGCCCAGTTTTTTCTCCATGACCGCCACCAGCAGGGCGACGCGGTTCTGGTCCAGCCCCAGGATGGTCCGTCGGGGCATGCCCAGGCTGGAGCGGCTGGCCAGGGCCTGAAGCTCCACCAGTATGGGACGGGTCCCCTCCATGCTGGCGGACACGACCGAACCCGCTGAATTGTCCGGCTTTTCGGACAGAAAAACCGCCGAAGGGTTGGTCACTTCATCCAGGCCGGCGCTTTTCATTTCAAAAACGCCGATTTCATTGGTGGAACCAAACCGGTTCTTGACGGCGCGAAGTATCCGGAACACCTGGTTCTTATCCCCCTCGAAATAAAGCACCGTGTCCACCATGTGTTCCATGATGCGGGGGCCGGCGATGACGCCGTCCTTGGGGACATGCCCGATCAGAAAAACCGGGACGCCGGTCTTCTTGGCCAGCGCCATCAGACGCATAGTCGCTTCGCGCACCTGGCCCACGCTGCCCGGCACGGAAGAAAAATCCGGGCTGGACATGGTCTGGATGGAATCGATAATCATGGCCTCCGGCTTCATCGAGTCCGCCATGGCCACGATGGCCTCGATATCGGTTTCCGCGACTGCCAGGATGTCGGCGGCCCGTCTGCCGCCCAGCCGCTCGCTTCTCATTTTCAACTGTTTTAAGGACTCTTCTCCGGTAACATAGAGCACGCTGTGGCCGGCTTCGACCAGTCGCTGGGCGGCCTGCAGCATGAGGGTCGATTTACCGATGCCGGGATCACCGCCGATAAGCATGAGCGAACCGGCCACGATGCCCCCGCCCAGGGCCCGGTCAAACTCGCTGATGCCCGTACGAAGACGCCGTTCGTCGGCGATTTCCACCTCCCCCAGGGATACGGGTTTCGTTTTTCCGCCGGCATCAGCCCGGGAGGTTCTGGAGACAAGGCCCGCCGCTTCTTCGACAAAAGTATTCCAACCCTCGCACTCCGGACATCGCCCCAGCCATTTCGGCGACTGGTATCCGCAATTCTGACAGCAGAAGATAGTTTTTGAATTTTTCATTATTATTATTTGATGGCTTCGAAAAAGTCGAAATCCACCTTGTTTCGTCACCCCGGCCCCCGAGCCGGGGTCCAGAAAAAAATGAATAATATCGATTTTATACTGGATTCCGGGCTAAGCCGGGAATAATAACGATGTAAAAATTTTTCAAGAGTTTATTACTATTTGTTGTTATAAGAAAATATGAAAATTTCCTTCTATCTTTATATCAGCGGGCAGGCCCGGGTCAATGTTTTTTAGTTTTGTACCGGGAACAAAACATCTTGATATTCAGATAAATTATTTATAGAATACGGCATAAAAATCAGGCGCCATCGGTTTAATGGGGAACCCCGTGCAAAAGGGGAGCGGCCCCGCCGCTGTAATCGAGGACGAACGCCGCACGAATGTCACTGTTGCATTGGATGCGAAATGGGAAGGCGCGGCCAGTAGGATGATTCGAGAGCCAGAAGACCTGCCTGATTGTCGCGCCTTTTTCCCTGTGGGAGCAGGAAAAGGCGGGGGATCTTGAGAATAAAACAGGGGCATTCCCGGATCGACGGTTTCGGTCCGGGATTTTTTTTTGAAGATTTTAAAAATTTTTAAAAGGAGAAGCCGATGACACGCAGCGGTTTTGTTATCGCATGTTTCTTGACGGCCCTGATTGTCGCCGGGAATATTTCTCCGGTCGCGGCCGAAGATTTTGCCGGCCAATTACGGACGCCCATCGACCAATCCATTGACACCCGAATCCACACCCAGAAAAACCTGGATCAATGGCAACAGGAACGAGCCCGCCTGGTCGCCAAATATGAGTCGCTGCAACAGGATGCGACCGATCTGACGGCCCGGCTGAATGACCTGCGAAAATCGATTTCCGATCAGCAGGCGTTGAATCTGTCTCTTGGAACCCGGATAGCCGAGGCCGAAAAAATGGCCGAGGCCATTGATCCTTTCCTGGAAACGGTTTATCCCCGGCTGGTCCGGTTGATTGAAACGGGCTTGCCGTTTCTGCCCGTGGCGCGGAAAGAGCGCCTCAACCATTTGAAAGACGCGCTGAACGATCCGGAAGCAAGCTTGAGTGAAAAATTCCGAAAAACCATGGAAGCGCTCTTTGTTGAAGCGGCATACGGCAACACTTCCGAGGTGTATCAGGAACGAATCCGGCTGGAAGACGACGAGCGGCTCTTCTCCGTGCTCAGGGTGGGCAGAATCGCCCTGTTCTGTCTCTCTCCGGACGGGGAAGTGGCCGGTTACTATAACGTCGCCGAATCAAAATGGCGGATGCTGCCTGGCCGCTGGCGCCGGGAGCTGCGGGCGGCCATCGACATGGCGGAAAAACACCGGCCAGCGGATCTGGTCTGTCTTCCCCTGGGCCGATTGTCCGGGGAATAGGAGAATATAATATGTGGAAAACCGCTTGTTTTTTTCTGCTGGTATGTTTTTTCCTGTCTCCCGCCTTCGCTCAGGACATGCGCGCCGATCACATAAAGATACAGGAACAACGGGAAGCCGCCCTGACCCGGGCAGAAGAGGATTCCCGCCGGGCCGAACTGGAGGCACAACAAAGCCGGGAAGCGATTCTGAAGGACAAAAACGCCCTGAATCAGGCTATTGCCGACCTGGAGCGGGAAACCGGCCGGCTGAAAAAGCGGATCGCCGAAGCCGGAAAAAGCCTTCAACAATTAACGGCCGAAGGAGAACGGCTTCAGGCGGCTTATGCCGATGTCTCCGGCGTGGTGAAAGAAGCAGCCGGATTTGTCCGCGCAAACGCCTCGGACCTGGAGGAGCTGTTCCGCCAGAGCCCCCAGAGCGCCCTGATCGATGACCGGCGGACAAACATAAAAAAAATGGCCGACGCCAGCCGGTTTCCATCGATGGACGACGTCCGCGAGATGGTGGACCTGCTGATCGAAGAGATCGATCTCTCCGGCCAGGTCCGCAAAGTGCCCGGAATTGTAGTGGACCGAAGCGGCCGGCAGTCTCCGGCCGACATCCTGCTGCTGGGCAACCTGACCACGGCCTATCGGACTTCTTCGGAAGCCGGCTTCGCGCTTTATTCCGACGCGAGCGGCCACCTGTTTGCCCTGTCCAGAAATTTGCCGTTTTCCGTGGCGCTAAAAATCAAAAAATATATGGCCGGCGACAGCGACGCCGTTTATTTGGATATTTCCGGCGGCGCCGCTCTCAGGCAGTTGACGCACGAACTGAGCCTGGTGGCTCAAATTCCCGGCGGCGGCCCCATTGTCTGGCCGATCCTGCTTATTTTTGTTTTCGGCGCCGGCATCGCGGCCGAAAGAATCTTCTATCTGCGGAAAAGAAGCTGCGACGCCGAAGCGTTCATGACCCGGGTGACCGATTGCGTCAGGCAAGAGAAATGGGAGGCCTGCCGGAGCCTGTGCGAAAGCCAGAAAAACAGT
>CAYSMV010000039.1:0-2562 GCA_964432245.1 uncultured Desulfobacterales bacterium | reverse complement strand
TTCAGAGATACCTTTCATGCTAAAGGTTCTCTTCAAGAATGCCCGAAGATCCGGCCGGAGCGGAACCTGATCCAACAGACGGCGCTCTGGCGGGTGAAGATGATTTTTTAGAAAAACCGGCCATTTGCCGCTCGATCTCGCTCAACCGTTCCTCCAGAGCTTTCAGCCTGTCCTTGAAAACAGCTGTCGAAGCGTCAATGGTCGCCTGAGACATTTTTTCAGATTCATCCAGCATCCGGCGAACCGTCTCGGTATCCGGTTTACTGGTCTCCAGTGTGCCGAAGCGCGTTTCCGTTGCCTCAATCCGCTGGCGCAACACCAGAATCTGCCGGGACGTCTCCCCGATCGTCTCCATAAGTTTTTCCATCTCTTTGTTGATATTCCCGATGGAATCGCTCATCTTGCCGTCGGCCGTAACCAGCGAATTAATAGCGGTCTGATTGTCTTGAATTCGGTTCCGGTTCTCTTTTATGGCCGTCGCGTTCTGGCTGATTCCGGCCATTTTTTTATCCACCTCTTCCCGGTGTGCCGCCAGGCTGTTCTGAATCTCCACCAGCTTGTTATCATAAATATGAGAAAATTCCTGGACCGCCGCTGATCCCGTATTCTGAAAATTAGCCACCTTTTTCGTAATGCTGAAATAAGACAGAACGCCGACCACCCCGATCAAACAGGGAATAATAATGGCAATAAGGACGACTTTCCAGCCCAGGCTGTCCACCTTCTTCTCCAGGATTTCCCTGGTGTATTCGCCGTCATGATCCTTTTTGTCGAACGAGAAATTAAACTCCCTGTCATCCGGAAAGTCCATCAGCGATTACTCCCATTCAATGGTGCCGGGCGGCTTGGAACTGATATCATAGACCACCCGGTTAACGCCGGCTACTTCGTTAATGATCCGGTTCGATATCCGGCCCAGCAGTCTATGCGGCAGCCGGGCCCAATCGGCCGTCATGGCGTCTCTGCTGGTCACGGCCCGGATAGCCGCGATATGCTCATAAGTCCGTTTGTCTCCCATGATCCCGACGCTCTTTAACGGCAGCAGCACGGCAAAAGACTGCCACAGCTTGCGATAATACCCGCTTTTTTTGATTTCATCCAGCAGTACGGCATCAACCTCTCTTAACAGATCCAGCTTTTTCCGGGTCACCGGCCCGATGACGCGGACGGCCAGGCCCGGGCCGGGAAACGGCTGGCGGTAAATCATCTCCTCGTCCAGGCCCAGGGTTCTGCCCAGGGCGCGCACCTCGTCCTTGAACAGAAACCGGAGTGGCTCCAGCAGCGACAGCTTCATCCTGGCCGGCAGGCCGCCGACATTGTGGTGCGACTTGATGACCGCGGAGGGACCGCCGAAAGCGGACCGGGATTCGATGACATCCGGATAAAGCGTGCCCTGGGCCAGAAATTCAGCGCCCCGAACCCGGCCGGCTTCTTTTTCGAACACATCCATGAAGATCCGGCCGATGATCCGGCGTTTTTTTTCAGGATCGGCAACGCCGGCCAGGGCCTTTAAAAAAAGGCCGCTGGCCCGGACATAACGGATGCGCAACTTCAGGCTGCGGCTAAAAACCTGCCTCAGCTTTTCGGCTTCATCCTTGCGCAACAGGCCGTTATCCACGAAAATACAGGTCAGGTTATCGCCGATGGCCCGGTGGATCAGCAGAGCCGTCACCGATGAATCCACGCCGCCGCTTAACCCCAGCACAACCTTTTTACCGGCTGTAGTCGACCTGACCTGATCAATCGTTTCACGGGCAAAGGCTTTCATGGACCATGTTTTTTCACAATGGCAGATGTCAAACAGAAAATTTTTCAGCATCCGTCCGCCTTCCCGGGTATGAACAACTTCGGGATGAAACTGAAGCCCGTAAAATTTCCGGGACGGATCGGCGATAACCGCGGCCGCGGTGTTTTCCGTGGAAGCCATGATCTTAAACCCGGGCGGCAATTTTTTAACGGCATCGCCATGGCTCATCCAGCAGGTTGATTTTTGTCTGACGCCCTTTAAAATCCCGCCGGCCGCCTTCACCTCCAGCTCCGCGAACCCGTATTCCCTTTTACCGGCCGCAGCCACCTTTCCGCCCAGGGCATGGGCCATAAACTGCATGCCGTAACAGATGCCCAGCACCGGGATGCCCAGTTCAAAAATTTTCACGGTCACCCCGGGGCTGTTTTTCTCATAAACGCCGGAAGGACCCCCGGATAGAATAATGCCTTCCGGATTCATGGCCTTGATGGCCTTGATGCCGACAGCGGGCGGCTCTATCCGGCAATATACGCGGCACTCCCGGACTCGCCTGGCAATCAACTGGTTAAATTGAGAACCGAAATCGATAATCAGAATCATTTTCTTCCCGCCTGTCTGTCCGAACGCTAAAAAACCCCGCCCGTTTGACGGGCGCCTGTCAGGTGCGGTTGAATATCTCAGGAAAATTCAGTTTTTTCAAGTCCTTTTTATGGACCGTGTAGAGAACACATAAACTGTCCGGTGTTGTAGCACATAAATTGTCCGGTTTATGTTTCACCCAAGGAGGTGAGCAGATGAACCGGACGCAATGGCTA
>CAYSMV010000038.1:0-5627 GCA_964432245.1 uncultured Desulfobacterales bacterium | reverse complement strand
GAAAGGTATCTCTGAACGCCCTGACCGTAAACCCAAATTCTGATTTTCAGAGATATCCTCGGGCCGTTACGGGGCCGCGGAGGTTATCAGCTTCTCAATACGGGGAATATCTTCGGGCACGTCCACGGATGGAGAATCGTGCCGGGTAATGATCATTTTGATTTTGTAACCGTATTCCAGGGCTCTTAACTGTTCCAGTTTTTCAATGTTTTCCAGCACGCCTGAAGGCAGGCCGGCGAACAGGCCGAGAAAGCGCCTTGAAAAAGCGTAGATTCCCAGGTGTTTGTAGGTCGTCTGGGGTGTTCCCGCGTCGCGCGCCAGAGGAATCGGCGATCTTGAAAAATAAAGCGCGAAGCCGCCGGTATCAAAGACGGCCTTGACGTTTTTGGGATCAAGGATTTCCTGCCGGTCCTGAACGGCGAAAAGGGCGGTGGACATGCCGAAATCAGCCGGAGAAAGAAGGGGCGCGACCGTCTCGTCGATGGTTTCCGGCGCGACCAGCCGCTGATCGCCCTGGACATTAACGACGATGTCATCGGGATCAAGCTCCAGCAGCTTGGCCGCCTCGGCCGCCCTGTCCGAGCCCGACCGGCAATCCGCGGGGCTGAGCACGCAGTTGCCGTCAAACGCCGCAACGGTATCGTAAATGCGCTGGTCGTCCGTGGCCACGGCGATATCCGTGATGCATGAGGCCAGGCGCACACGGTCGTAAACGCGGCGGATCATGGGGACGCCGGCGATAAGGGCCAGGGGTTTGCCCGGAAAACGGGTGGATTCATAACGTGAAGGGATGATGGCTACGACTCTCATGATTATACGCTCCTTAGCTTGTCTGTTTCGCGGATCAGATCCGAATTTTTTATTTTAACAAAAGGATGGTATAGTAAAAACGTTTTTTTTGGAATCGTATTTTCTGACGCTATTGTTAAGAATAAAACGGTTTTTGCGAATAAAACACTATCCGGTCGATTCATTAAAGGGGGATGATGAACGCTGAAAAATTAAAGCGTATTTTAACGGAAGTCGCCGGTGGCGGCAAATCCGTGGAAGAGGCTGCTTCCGAGCTGTCGCATTTATCCTATGAAGCCATTGGTTACGCGCACGTGGATCATCATCGCGGTCTGCGTCAGGGTTTTCCCGAAGTCATTTTCGGCGGCGGCAAAACGCCCGGCCAGATATGCGGCATCATGGAGCGGTTGGTGGCGGAAAACGACGTGGTACTGGCGACCCGGGTGTCGTTTGACGCGGCTCAACAGGTGCAGAAACAGTTTCCGGACGCGGTTTTTCATGAGGACGCGGGCATGATCGTCTGCATGAAAAAGACTCCCGTCATGGCCGGCCGGGGAACCATCGTTGTTTTGTCGGCGGGCACTTCGGATATACCGGTTGCCCGGGAAGCGGCCCTTACGGCCGAAGCCATGGGAAACCGGGTGGAGACGGTGTTCGACGTGGGCGTGGCCGGGATTCACCGGCTGTTCGCGCACCGGGATATGATCGAGCGCGCCACGGTGCTGATAGTTGTCGCCGGCATGGAAGGGGCCCTGCCGTCGGTCGTGGGCGGCATGACCGGTCGTCCCGTGATCGCCGTACCCACCAGCGTGGGATACGGGGCGAGTTTCGGCGGGCTGACCGCCCTGCTGGGCATGCTCAATTCGTGCAGCTCCAACGTGGCGGTGGTGAATATCGATAACGGTTTCGGGGCGGGCTATATGGCCGCCTGCATAAATCGAAATTAATAAGTGGTTAAGTGGTTAAGTGATTAGGTGGTTAAGTGATTAAGTGGTTAAGTGATTAAGTGATTATGTGATTATGTGATTATGTGATTAAGTGATTAAGTGGTTAAGTGGTTAAGTGGTTAAGTGATTATGGGGTTTTAAGCGTCCCAACCGGGCGCGGCCCGGAACCAAACCTATAAGGTATAAGGTTCAAGGTAGAAGGTACAAGGTGCAAGGTATAAGGTATTAGGTTTTAGGCGTTCCGGGCGATGGCGGCATCAATTACCTAAGCACCTAACCACCTAACCACATAAGCACCTAACCCTTTTTAAACTTTTTCGGGGATCGCGCCTTGAAATTGCGTGCCCATGTCAGAGACACTTTCCGTCTGCTTTATCCTGTGCGGGTGGCGGCTTTGGGGCTGGCTGTTTCCCAGGTGATCGGAACCGTTCTGGTTTACCTGTCCAACCGGACCCTGGCGGGAAAAATAGCCGCCGTTTCCGCGGCGGGGTACGGGCCCCTTCCCGGCGTCCATATTGATCCGTCTTTGTCAAGCCTCAACGCCGCCTTTGGCGGCGGTTTTTTTTTCACGCTCAGCACGGGCGCGGGAGTGGCGCTGCTCTCCTTCGGGGCGGTTCTGCTGGTTTTTGCGTTGTCGTCTTCTTATCAGGTGGTTAAAAACAGGGGCCTGGGAACCGGCTGGCGGGTCCTGGCCCTGGCTGTTTTTCTGCCGGCCTCGGCCTCCCTGGCGGCACTGGCCATCGCCTGGGTGATTCTGCTGGTCCGGGGTAATCTCAACGGAATCTGTTATGGGCTTTCCGCCTATCTGCTGCTGGTCCCGCCGGTTGTGATATGGGCGGCCCTGAAATGGTCGCCGCGAAAGAGCGGATATGGCCGCCTCCCCTGGCGCAATCCGGTCCATTTCGCCCTGATAGCGGTCCTGCTGGCGCTGTGGACCTGGCGGGTCGACGCCGATGTGTTCGTCGATTTCAAGGACAATCTGCTGTTGACCTCTTCGCCGGGCATCAGGATCGTTCATTTTTATTATCGCTACACGCTTTATCCGGCGGAGGTGTTCAAGCGCCCGGCCGACAGACAGATCAAGACCTGCGTGCTGGAGGGGTTTGATAACGACTTGGCCGGGCGGCTGGAAAGAGTTTTGCGGAAGCATGACTATTTTGTGGTCAGGGCCGAGGCTGCCGAACCGGACCTGAAAGTGGCGTCGCGGGGGGAACAACTGGTTCTCAAGTATAAAGAGAAGTCGGTGATAGAAGTCGACCGGCAACGATTCCTGGATTCGGCCGGGAAGGTCCTGACGCGGTTTTCCGAAAAGAGCGATAGCCAGGCCGTTTTCCGAAAGTTTACCATCTTCGTTCTGCTGGGCGCGGCTCCATTGGCTCTTTATCTGGCCACCTACGCTTTTTTCTGTCTGGTGCCGGGGATCGTAACCGGAATCCGGGTTTCTTCTTTTCTGGCGCCGCTTCTCTGCTCCGGATTCTGGATCGGCGTCATGATGTGCCTGGGAACGCCGGCGGTTCCGGACACAAGCCACGATCAGCTCGCGGCCTCTATCCGGGAGGGAAACCTCAAGGAGCGTCTTTCGGCCCTGCGTTATATTCATGAGAACCGGCTGGATATATCCGATTTTGAGGGCTACCGCGCCCTGCTCAAAGCCGATGATTTTGCCTTGCGCTACTGGCTGATCAGGAATCTGGGCTACAGCCGCGATCCCGGCGCGGCCATGATTGTCTCCCGGTTTTTAGAATCGGATTCGGCTTATATGGTCTGCAAAGCCATCGAAGCGGTGGCCGCGCGGGCGGAAAGATCGGGGACCGGGGGCCGGTTAAGGTGGCAACGGGTTCTGGTAAGGAAGATCGACTCAAGCGATAGCTGGTACGTTCAATTTTACGCTTATAAAGCGGCCAGGGGGTTGGGATGGGTGCCGGAAAAATCAGGCTGATCACCCTTATCGCGGTCATCGTCGCGGTTGTTGCCGTCGAAGTTCTGGCCCGGGCGATGGTGACGGCCGGTATATGTTCCGCGCCGGCCGCGATTTTAGGCGCGCGTCTGCTTGAATCGGCGCTGATAGCGCTGGTTGTTCTGCTCTGGCAGCGGTCCCCGGCCGCGATCGGTTTGGGCAAAGGCGATATTGTCAGGGGAATAAGAGCGGGCCTGGCCTGGTCGCTGGTTTTCGGCGGGGCGGCGGCCGCTGCCGGCACCCTGCTGCTGGCCGGAGGCGTGGATCCCCTGAGTTATCTGGAAATGCCCCGGTCTGCGTTCAGCGGTTCGCTGGCGCTCTATTTTCTGACCGGCGCGGTAGTGGCGCCTTTTGCCGAGGAGCTGTTTTTCCGGGGTGTGCTGTATGGATTTTTCCGGCGCTGGGGAGCGGCAACGGGCCTGGTTCTGACCACCGTCGTGTTCGTCGGGCTGCATCTGCCCGGCGCCTCGCTTCCGATCACCCAGGCCGTCGGCGGCATCGTGTTCTGCCTGGCTTACGAAAAAGAGAAAAGCCTGCTGGCGCCGTATGTGATTCACGCCCTGGGCAATGCCGCGATTTTCGGATTAAGTGGTTAGGTGATTATGTGGTTAAGTGGTTATGTGATTAGGTGATTAAGTGATTAAGGGTTTTAGGCAGGTGCGGTTGCGGCATTAATTACCTAAACGCTTAAACGCCTAAACACTTAATACCCTAAAACCCTAACCTTTTTTCCAAGCACATAGCTATGTTGTTATAGAATGGACCTCGGAAACAGCCGGGTGAAGCGCTAACCACATAACCACTTAATCACCTAACCACCTAAAACTTTTTTCTAATAGTCTTTATCATCGACTCTTTTCTTTTGTGCCGGCCGCCGGTAAAGGAGGTGTCGCGCAAGAGCCGGTCGGCCAGGCGGGAAAGGGGCAGGGTCTGGAGAAAAACCGTGCCGGTGCCGCTCAGGCTCGCCGGAAACAGCGCTTCGCCGCCAAACAGCATGGATTTGAGGCTGCCGGCGTGTTCATTAATGCCATAATCCAGGCCGGTAGTGAAGGCCGCGATGCAGCCGGTGTCTACTTTAATGGTTTCGTTTTTAAGCGTTTTTTCCACCATGGCGCCGCCGGCGTGGATAAAGACCGGGCCGTCTCCGATCAGTCGCAGCAGGGTAAAGCCTTCTCTGTTGAAGAGCCCCGCGCCCAGCCGCCGGTTAAAGGCGATTTCGATTCTGGTGCCGTCAGCCGCGCAGAGAAAGGCGTCTTTCTGACAGAAAACCTCCCCGCCAAACCCGGCCAGGTTCAGGGCCACTATTTTTCCGGGCCAGGGAGCGGAAAATGCCACGCCGCGCCTATTTTCACCGGTATTGGTAAAATGGGTGATAAACAGCGAATCGCCGCTGAGCAGGCGTCTGCCGGCCTTGATCAGGCTGTCGATTATGTTCTCTCCGGCCGGGGAGCCGTCCCCCATTCTGGCTTCAGCTTTAATGTCGTCGTCTATGTAGTTCATGACGCCGGCTTCGGCGATGATGGCCTGGCCGGGGTCAAGTCCGATCTCCACGGTCTGAATCTCCTCGCCGATGATGGTGTAATCGACCCGGTGGCCTGGCATGTGTTTTTTCCTTTTATTCTTCGTCTTTATAACGTTCTTGAATACTGCGGATGATATTCAGGCAGGTGAGAAAGATTTCAACCAGCTCGGGATCAAAATGGGTGCCGGCGTCCTTTTGCAGGGTCTCTAAAACTTTGGCTTCGTCCCAGGCGGGCTTGTAGACCCGATTGGAAGAGAGGGCGTCGAACACGTCGGCCAGGGCCACGATCCGGCCGAAAATGGGGATCTCTTCCGCTTTTTTGCCGGCCGCCCGGCCGTTGGGCAGCCTGTGATCGGGCAGCGGCTCTCCGGTAACCGGGTTGATATGGCCGGGGTATCCGGAGCCATCCCAT
>CAYSMV010000037.1:0-2087 GCA_964432245.1 uncultured Desulfobacterales bacterium | reverse complement strand
AAAAAGGGCGTCAACGAGTCCGCCGGCGGCGTCAAAAAGCGGGTGTCGTGGTCGGGACATTTTTTTATCAAATCCAGCGATAGTTGATAGAATGCGCTTTTGTATCATGATCTTTTTGGTTCGGCAACGCTGAAATATTTTTTAGCTCTTCTCCCATTTAGCTTTAAGGCCAATTTCATTATTGTCCAAAATAATATTTCAGCGGCTTCGGGCAAAGTTCTTTTTATTCGCGCCTTGACCCTTTGGGGGCCGGTTAAAACCGCTTCTTTTCCCAATTTTTATTTATTTTGGACAATAGTGGGCAAATTCATTGAAAATTTTATCAAATCTCCAGGCCGGAGGGAGTGCGGGCGTGGAGTCTCCGTAAAAAATGTTTGCGATCAATGCCCGATCGTGCAATGATTCCAGAAAGATGAGACGGTTTTTCAAAAAAAGAACTATTGAAAGAAAAAGAGGGATTTATGATTAGAGCGGTTGTGGTGGGCGCTACCGGATATACCGGAGCCGAACTGGTCCGGTTGCTGATCCGCCATCCGGATGTTTCGGTTACCATGGTGACTTCCCGTCAGTATGTCGGTCAGTCTCTGGCGGATATTTATCCGTCTTTCAGCGGCGACGTGGATCTGGTTTGCCGTGAGTTTTCTCCCGATGAGGTGGCCGGAAACGCTGATGTCGTTTTTACGGCGTTGCCGCACAAGCTGCCCATGACGATAGTTCCCGATCTGCTCGACCGGGGCTGTCGCGTGATTGATCTGTCGGCTGACTTCCGGTTTTCCGACCCCCTGATTTATGAATCGGTTTACCAGAAACACGCGGCCCCGGATTATTGCAGACAAGGCGTTTACGGCTTGTCTGAGATATATCACGAGAGAATTAAGGGCGCCCGCCTGGTGGGCAATCCCGGCTGTTATCCGACCAGCGTCCTGCTGCCGTTGATTCCGTTGATAAGGGAAAAACTTATCAACAGCGCCACGCTTATCGCGGACGCCAAGTCTGGCGTCAGCGGCGCCGGCCGGTCACCGTCGCTGGGCACTCATCTCTGTGAAGTCAACGAATCGTTTAAGGCTTATAAAGTGAACGCCCATCGGCACGGGCCGGAGATGGCAAGCATATTAAGCGCCGAGGCCGGCGCTGCCGCACGGCTGACATTCGTGCCGCATCTGGTTCCCATGATCCGGGGCATGATGTCTACTGTTTATGCCGATCTTCTGAAGGGGGTGTCCGCACGGGATGTGCTGGAAATCCTGGATGGATACTATAACTACCGGAAATTCATCCGTATTTATCCGGAAGGACGGTTTCCTGAAACGCGTTACATTCGCGGCAGCAATTATTGCGATATCGGCGTTGCCGTGGATGTTTCTTGCCGGCGGCTGATCATGGTCTCCGCCATAGACAATCTCGTTAAAGGAGCGTCCGGTCAGGCGGTTCAGAACATGAATCTCATGTTCGGTATTGACGAAGACCGGGGGCTTGATATGGTGCCGTTTCCGGTTTAGCCGACGTAAAAGACAGGTTAACAATTGTTTGTCTGCCGTTGGCCAGTCCGGCTTATTTATGGCATTCTCCACCGCAATCGGTCCATGAGATATAAGGGCAAGGCTGGTTTACCGCGGTATCGGGTGCTTTTTTTCAGCAGGCCCCTCGCTGTTCCGGCTTGATTATGAACGGATTTTTTGGTATGAGTGATATGGACCTTTCTTATGGGGAAAGGCTGTATATTACAGAAGCTGCGGCGGCGGCCGTTGCGGTTATTCACTTACCGGCAAAATCCGGCGGCCCGGCATATGAATTTTTTATTGACAAGAACAGACAAAGAAGTTTACAAAGACGTTTGTCCATCAAGAGCGGGAATAACTCAGTGGTAGAGTGCAACCTTGCCAAGGTTGAAGTCGCGGGTTCAAATCCCGTTTCCCGCTCCATTTTTTTGGGGCGGCATAGCCAAGTGGTAAGGCATCGGTCTGCAAAACCGACATCTCCGGTTCAAATCCGGATGCCGCCTCCATCATCCATCCCTCCGGGAAGCCGTCAAGATGAATAATGAGTCCCGATTACTATTATCATTGCGAGCCGCCGTCGAAGCCGGT
>CAYSMV010000036.1:0-1888 GCA_964432245.1 uncultured Desulfobacterales bacterium | reverse complement strand
AAATAAAGGACGTCAACAGATGAATCACCCGCGTTCCGGCCACAAACAGCATCACGCCGGTAATCAAACCGAAGACGACGACGGAACCGAAATCCGGCTGGAGTAATATCAGAACGGACAACGCTCCGAATACGACGATATGCGGCAGGAAACCGATGGAAAAATCGTCCAGATGAGCCTGCTTCTTGTTTAACGAATACGCCAGATAAACAATCAACGCGTATTTGGCCATTACCGACGGCTGAAAGGAGAACCCGAAGAGCCGAAGCCAGCGGGTCGCTCCGTTGGCTGAAATGCCGACGCCGTCGACATACACCGCTCCCAGAGAAACAAAAGCGCAGACCAGAATGGCATACGCCAGAACGCGAAATAACCGGTAATTTAAATACCTGAAAAAAATCATCAATCCGATACCGATCAAAAAAAATATGGCCTGTTTTTTCAAAAAATAGGTGCTGTCGCCGAATCTTTCCGCGGCAATGTGTGAACTGGCGCTATATACCATGACCACCCCGATTCCCGTCAGCATCAAAACCGGAAACAGCAGAAACGCATCAAAATATAGGGGATGATCACTCCGCCTGTTTAACCGCATCGCTTACACCTTTTAAGCTTTCCACGATATTGCGAAAATCTTCGCCGCGCTCCGCGTAACTCTCATACTCGTCAAAACTGGAACAGGCCGGCGACAACAGGACCGCATCACCCGGCTCGGCCAGTTCTCGGGCTCGACGCACCGCCCGGGCCAGCGTTTCCTCAACCCAGACCGGCACGGCGCCGTTAATAGACAGCTGAATTTTCTCCCGGGCCGATCCAAAAAGAATCACCGCGCGCGCGTGCTCCCGGATCACGTTCTTCAGTACGCCATAATCACACCCTTTGTCCTGGCCACCCATCAACAGGACCACCGGGCGGGAAAAGCATTCCACCGCCCGCCTGACGGCGTCGGGGTTGGTCGCCTTGGAATCGTTGTAGTAGGCCACATCATCCAGTGACGCCACATATTCCAGGCGATGGGGCAGTCCCTTGAAATCATTAATGGCTGCCTGGATGCCGGCGATGGTGCCGCCGGCTGAAACGGCTGCCAGCACGGCCGCTGCGACATTCTCAAGATTATGCGGCGCCTGCAGATACGGCTGGCTGATCTCGATGCCGCCAACGGCCTTCCCGTTCTGAACGATATCGAGGCCGCCTTCCCGTATTACCGTTCCATTGCTGATATGCTGGCCGCTGTTGAAATAGATTTTTCTACCTTTGGCCGTCTTGGCCGCCTGCAGCACATGGAAATCCGAGCCGTTCAGCACGGCGACGTCCTCATCTTCCTGCAGGGAAAAAATCCGCCCTTTGGATTGGATATAGGCATCAAAACTATCATACCGATCCAGGTGGTCCTCGGCGATATTCAACAGCACGGCCACCGTCGGCCTTAACCCGTAAGCGCCGTCCAGTTGAAAGCTGCTGACTTCCACTACCGCTACATCGGCGTTTTCGCCCTTGTCGACAAAGCCGATCAGGGGCTTACCGATATTGCCGCCGACGAAAACGTGTTTTCCTGATTGTTTCAACATATCGCCCACAAGTGTCGTCACGGTCGTCTTGCCATTGGTACCGGTAACCGCCACGACCGGTTTGCTGATTAAAGCGGCGGCCAGCTCGATTTCTCCCATAATCGGAACATTCGCTTCCGCCGCTTTGAGCAAGGGAGTTATCGTTAACGGTACGCCGGGGCTGATGATAATACAGTCAACCGACATGAAAGAGGCGTCCGTATGCGATCCCAGCTCCAGCGTCACACCCAGCTCCCGGGCATCGGCAACATAACGCTTCAGCTCGTCCGCCGAAGCCCTGTCGGTGATCGTGACATCGGCTCCCCGCCGCTTTAGAAAAC
>CAYSMV010000035.1:0-2906 GCA_964432245.1 uncultured Desulfobacterales bacterium | reverse complement strand
TTGTCTTCCATAATAGCGCCTCCTTTGATCGGAAATAGTTGGCGCTATCTTGACATGTCGCGGGGACCTTGTGAAGATGGGGTTAACTTGACGCTTACGTTTGTTCTAACCGGCTCACAGAACTTCCTGCTGGCCAAAAGCACCAGCCAGACGCTGGCCGGACGATGCGCCGTGCTGCATCTGCTGCCATTTTCCGTAAGTGAATTAATGTCCTGGCCGGATGTCCCCCTTGAAAAAACCGGAACCACCATCCCCACCAGACGGCAGAAGCCCGACCGGTCCCTCTTTGACTGGTTGACGACCGGTTTTTATCCCCGGATTCATGATAAGGGCCTGACCCCTGATGAATGGCTGAAAAACTATATTCACACTTATATCGAAAGGGACGTGCGGGACATCGTCAATGTCGGCGACCTGGAGGCCTTCCGCCGCTTCATGGGCCTGTGCGCCGGCCGCGCGGGCCAGGTTATAAATTTAAGTTCTCTGGCAGCGGACTGCGGCATTACCCACACCACGGCCCGGCGCTGGGTGTCCATTCTGGAAACAAGCTTTATCGTCATACGCTTGTCGCCCCATTTCCGGAATTTCAATAAACGGCTGGTCAAGTCGCCCAAGCTTTATTTTCTGGACCCCGGACTTTTGTGCTGCCTGCTGCAAATACGCAACCCCGAAGCGCTGCACCTGCATTCGTCCCGGGGCGCTATTTTTGAGAGTTTTGTTGTTTCCGAGCTGTACAAAAAAGCCTTTCACGGCGGTCAGGAGCCGAGCCTGTTTTTCTGGAGAGATTCGGCCGGCCATGAGGTTGACGTCATTCTTGACCGGGGCCTTGAATCAATGCCCATGGAGATAAAATCCGGCCAGACCGTGGCCGACGATTTTTTTAAAGGCCTGGATTTCTGGAGAAACGCATCCGGCCGTGCGGATGCCCCCGCCGCGCTCATTTACGCCGGCGACCGCTCTTTTCATACCAAGGGGACGAATGTCATTTCCTGGTGGAACTTCTGAATAAAAAGGTATTTGGTCGATTTTATACTGGATCCCGGCTCACGTTCCGCTTCGCGTCACTGGCCGGGATGACCAGAAGGATGGATCCCCCGATCAAGTCGCCTATGACTCCTGTCAAAAAGAAACTCATGAAATTATAGGCGGCCCAATTATTCCCCAAACTTATTGACACTCATAACCGTTAATGTAACGGTATCATTTCTCTATGGCAAGGATTGCAGGATTGGCAGCGGAAGGGAGGCCGCATAATATTGCCCACCATGGTTTTATGCTCCGGCAGACCTTTTCTCCCAGGAAGATTACACCGCCAGTATTGTTTAGTGTGGGGGAAACTTTACGATTACACAGAAAGGAGAAAAGAACTGTGAATGACATTGTGGCTATTGAAAAGATTACCGCCAGAATTTATGAAATCCGTGGCAGAAAAGTGATGCTCGACAGGGATCTGGCGGATCTTTACGAGGTTGAAACCAAATATTTAAAACGGGCGGTCAAGCGAAACATCGAACGGTTCCCTGAAGATTTCATGTTTGAATTAACCAGGACTGAAATGGATGATTGGAGGTGCCAATTTGGCACCTCCAATTCTGAGAAAATGGGGTTAAGGCATCCACCAATGGCTTTTACCGAACAAGACGTGGCCATGTTATCCAGCGTTTTAAAGAGCAAACGGGCTGTTCAGGCCAACATTCTCAGATCATGAGAGCCTTTACCCTGATGCGGATTATGGTTAGCGGATATAAGGAGTTAATGGCTAAAATTGAGGCCATGGAAGAAAAATATGATGAGCAGTTCCAGGCGGTGTTTACGGCTATTAAATATTTGATCGAAATCGAGGAACAGCCAAAACGCAAAATGGCCTTTTAACCAGACAAAGAAGGATAAGGATAGGAAGTTGCTTTTTTGGCCATCATCTATAGCAAGGCCGGTTTTGTGGGTCAATATTTTTCCGGACGCCAGATGTTGACGACGGCATCCTCTTGATCGGCCTTTATCCGCTGGCTCCGGCTCCTGTTGCTGTAGTAGCCATAGTAGCGGACCATGTGCTCCTTACGGTTGGGGATGTGAGTCGTCAGTTGGGCGAGCCAGTCCAGGGCCGGGAACACTTTGCGCTCACGGCCGTCTTTGGATTGATAAATAACTTTGGCCTGCCTGTCGGAAGAATCCGAAGCCGGAATGTATCTCATCCGCTCCTGGGAGAACGCCGCCAGGATGATCCGGCCAAAGGTGCTTCAGCGAGTTTTTTTATTCGGCGGGAAGCTTTTGAAAGGTTTACATTCCAGGACGGTTACGGTAAATTTGATATGGGAGGCATAGCCGGGGATAAGATCTGAATTCAACGGGATTCAGACAGCGAATATTACCAGCAAGAGAGATATCCGATGCCGATATCCAATATTGAACGGTTGCGGCTTTTTTACGGTCAGTTTCAGGCCGGGGATCATGTGCTGGTGGCGATTAATGCCGATCCGGACGCTATCGCCAGCGCCATGGCTGTCAAGCGGCTGCTGTGGAAGAAGGTCGCATCCGTGACGCTGGCTCATATCAATGTTATAAAAAGGCCGGACAATCTCGCCATGATCCGCCTCCTTAACGCCCGGCTTGTTCATATTGATACGATAGATATCGCGCTTTATGAGCGTTTTGTCATCGTCGATTCGCAGCCCGATCATCATGAACTGTTGTCTCTTTTTACCCCCGATGTGGTGATTGATCATCATCCGGTAGGAAAAGCCGTGATGACCGGTTATACCGATATCCGGCCGGATTACGGAGCGACTTCCACCATGCTGATCGAATATCTGAAAGCCGCCGGCATCAAGCCCGCCATGAAGCTCGCGACCGCGCTGTATCTGGGGATTAAGGTTGATACCGGTGATTTCGAACGGCGCGTTCTGGTC
>CAYSMV010000034.1:0-4199 GCA_964432245.1 uncultured Desulfobacterales bacterium | reverse complement strand
TCTGCTATAAAAAGAAAATTTCAGCCGGGGGGCTGCGGGACCCTGGTGGTCAGGGATCACGCCGGGCTGGATTTGCCCCGCCAGTCCGATACCGAGGTTTTTTTCAGGGAAACGCGTCCCGAGTACGTGATCATGGCCGCCGCCAGGGTGGGCGGCATCATGGCCAACAATACCTATCCGGCTGAATTCATATATGCCAATCTGGCCATACAGACCAGCATGATTCACGCGGCTTACAAGGTTGGCGTCAGGCGGCTGCTGTTTCTGGGCTCGTCCTGCATCTATCCGCGGGATTGCCCTCAGCCCATGAAAGAAGAATATCTGCTGACCGGGCCGCTTGAGGCGACCAATGAGCCCTATGCCATAGCCAAAATCGCCGGCATCAAGATGTGCCAGGCCTATAACCGTCAGTACGGCACGCGATATATCGCTCTTATGCCGACCAACCTCTACGGGCCGCACGATAATTTCGACCTGGAGACCAGCCACGCTTTGCCCGCGCTGATTCGAGGATTTCATGAGGCCAAAATGTCCGGCAGACGGCGGGTGGAGGTCTGGGGAACCGGTAATCCCCGCCGTGAGTTTCTGCACGCCGATGACCTGGCGGACGCCTGTTTTTTTATTCTGGGGCTGCCGGATGAAGAATACGCGTCCCTGGCGACCGGGGGGAAGACCCCGCTGATCAATATCGGAACCGGCAGGGATATCGCCATCAACGAACTGGCGCTTCTTATAAAAGAGATCGTCGGCTTTGAAGGAGATATCGCCTATGATGCCTCCAGGCCGGACGGCACCTTTCAAAAACTTCTCGATGTTTCCAGAATGGCTGCCCTGGGATGGCAGTCATCGATTTCTCTGAGGGACGGCATTACCGGAACCTATCAGTGGTGTCTGGATAATGGTCTCTTCTAATGTCGAATTTTTAATCATTTTTTTACCGGCCGACAATACGATGGCAACTGGGCATGGTTTATGCATTAAATTCCAAGCATTACAAACGGATAAAGAGATTTAAGGTAAAATGACGACGATATCTTATAAGGATTATCCGGAAAAACCGGTGGTTATCGACAATCTCCCGGTTGTGTTCATGAGGCAGTCAAAATTTGTCCCCTTGAATCTGGATGGTGACTTGTTGAGAATCGCGATGGCGGATCCGGGTGATTTTTATACCATCGATACCCTTAAGCTCGCCTGCAATGTGAATATAGAGGTGTGTCGGGGCAATGAGGAAGATATCATCGCGGCTATCGAGCGATTGTATGGCACTGGAAGCCAGTCCATGGAGATGATCATAGAAGAGGCCGGTAAAGATGCCGACGACATAGCCTCCGGGGAAATGATTGACGCCGAGCATTTGCGGGATATCGCCTCCGAAGCGCCGATTATCCGGCTGGTCAATCGGCTTATTTTAAACGCGGTGGAAACAGGCGCCAGCGATATTCATCTTGAACCTTTTGAAAACGAATTCAAGGTACGATATCGCATAGACGGCGTTTTGCATAACGTGGAATCCCCCCCCTATCGTCTTAAGGATGCCATCATCTCCAGGGTCAAGATCATGGCAAAAATGGACATCGCCGAAAGGCGTCTTCCCCGGGACGGGAGGATAAAGCTCAAGGTCCTGGACAGAGAAGTTGATTTTCGTGTTTCGACCCTGCCGACCATGTTCGGCGAGAGTCTGGTGATGCGGATCCTGGACAGGGAAGCCTTGATTCTTGACCTTGAAAAACTAGGCCTTCCTGAAGCCCTGCTTCCACGCTATGCCGATTTGATCACAAAGCCTTACGGCATGATACTGGTGACGGGGCCGACGGGCAGCGGCAAGACGACTACTCTCTACACCACTCTGGCCAAGATTAACTCTCCGGAAAACAAGATCATTACCCTTGAAGAACCGGTGGAGTATCAATTAAAGGGGATCAATCAAATTCAGGTGAACCCCAAAATCGGCATGACCTTTGCCAATGGCCTTCGTTCCATCGTGCGGCAGGACCCGGATATTATTCTGGTCGGTGAAATAAGGGACAGTGAGACCGCGGAAACCGCCATTCAGTCCGCTCTTACCGGTCATCTGCTTTTCAGCACCCTGCATACCAATGACGCGGCCGGCGCCATTACCCGGCTGCTCGATATCGGCGTGGAAAATTTTCTTCTGGCTTCAACGCTGCTGGGTATTCTGGCTCAGCGGCTGGTCCGGGTGATCTGCCCTTTTTGCAAGAAGCGGATCGAACCCGAGGAAAAGCTTTTAAAGGCGATGAATTTAAACTCCGACGAAGTCCGGGGAATCAAATTTTTCGCGGGGGAAGGGTGCGAAAAGTGCAATTATACCGGGTTCAAGGGCAGAATCGGCATTTTCGAGTATATTTTTATTGATGATGATATCCGTAGGGAGATTACGGCCAAATCAAGCTCCGAAAGGATCAAAGCGGTGGCAGTGGAAAAAGGGATGCTGACCTTGCGGCAGGACGGCTGGGACAAGGTCAGGAAGGGAATTACCACGGTATCAGAGGTATTGAAGGTGACGCTCGAGAAATAGATGACCACTTACTCATATAAAGCAACGGATCCTGAAGGTAAACTTGTCAGCGGCACCCTGGACGCGGCCGAAGAGAAAGAAGCGGTGACCATGCTGCGGGAGATGAAATATATTCCCATCAGGATCACCCGGGCAAAAAAAAGCCCTATCGGGCTGGATGCGGATCTATCGGGGACTTTTGCTTTTTTTTTCAACAGAGTCTCCACAAAGGATGTAGTGGCCTTTACGCGGGATCTTTCCACGCTCCTGGAAGCGGGAGTGCCACTGGATCGGTCCTTGTCGATATTGATCGATGTCGCCGCCAGAGACCCATTCAAAGATATCATCAGGGATGTTTTAAAAAATATTCAAGGGGGAAGTTATCTCTCAAACGCGCTGGAAAGATATCCCCGGGTATTCTCTTCGTTTTATGTCAGCATGGTCCGGGCCGGGGAAGCGGGCGGCGTTCTGGACGAAGTGCTCAAGCGGCTCGGTGAATTCCTGGAAAGCAGCCAGGACTTCAGGGATTATATCAAGTCCGCCATGATTTATCCGGTATTTCTTGTCCTGGTCGGCGGGATTTCCATCATTATTCTGCTGACTTTTGTAATGCCCAAATTCTCCGTTATTTTTTCCGATATGAGCCAGGCCATACCGTTGTCCACCCGGTTTCTGCTGGTTACCGGCGAGGCGCTGAGAGATTACTGGCCGTTCCTCCTGGTTGGTCTGGGGGGGATATATTTTCTTGCGCGCAGGTATATAAAGACTCCGGCGGGCAGCTTCAAGCTTGATCGGTATAAGCTTCGCTTTGCTGTTATTGGAGACCTGGTCAGGAAAATAGAAGTGGCCCGGTTTTCGCGGACACTGGGGACGCTGGAACAGAGCGGGGTGCCCATTTTACAGGCGTTGAACCTGGTCAAGGCGATCATCGGCAATCAGGTAATTTCCGGGGACCTTGATAAAGTCTATAACCGCGTCAAAAAAGGGGAAAAGCTTTCAAGGTCATTAAACGAGATAGAGGTCTTTCCGCCACTGGCGATCCAGATGATTATCGTCGGTGAGGAAACGGGGCGGCTTGGCGAAATGCTTCTGAGAGTCGCGGAAAATTACGAAAAGGCATCGAGAGACATGGTCAGAAGGGTCGTCAGTTTTCTTGAGCCGGCGATGATCCTCGGTATGGGTGTTGTGGTGGGTTTTATCGTTATCTCTATGATGATGGCCATATTCGGCATGAATGAAATGCCATTTTAAAGGGGTGTGTCGGCATGAAAGGTTCAAAAAAGGAAAAGGGTTTTACGCTTATCGAGCTGTTGATTGTCATGGTGATTCTGGGACTCCTGGCCGCCCTGGTCGGCCCGCGGATGTTTGGCAAGGTGGGCTCATCCAAGCAGAAAGCGGCCAAGGCCCAGATATCGCTTTTTGAAACAACCCTTGACACTTACAGACTCGACGTCGGCAAATACCCGACCACGGAACAGGGATTGCAGGCGCTCAGGGAGGAGCCCGACGGCGTGGAAGACTGGGACGGCCCTTATCTGGCCAAGGAAGTGCCGCTTGATCCCTGGGGACACCCTTATGTATATGAATGCCCCGGCGAGCACGGAGACTTTGATCTAATATCGCTGGGGGCGGACGGCGCCCTTGGAGGGGATGGAGAGGATAAAGATATTGTCAGCTGGAC
>CAYSMV010000033.1:0-4886 GCA_964432245.1 uncultured Desulfobacterales bacterium | reverse complement strand
GCGTATCTTGTCGGAAAAGTAACCGCCAAGGAGCTCGCCTCCGACACGCTGGCGACGGAAGTCAGAAAAATAATCAGCGGGAATATTACCGGAGACCGCGACCAGCAAGCGCCCAGAGACCGGTTTGACCGCTTTGTCGAGGAGAGTATGGTGCTTGACGTTAAACGGCGGACAGAGGCCGAGGAATTGTTCCAGCTAATCTCCAAAAAGCTTTCCAGGCCGCTGGGTATTCCGCCGGAAGCGCTGCATGCCCGGCTGACAAAAAGAGAAAAAGAGAGCAGCACCGCCATCAGCAGATGGGTGGCCATCCCCCACATCATCATAGAAGGAACGCATAAATTCAGTATCCTTCTGGCTCGATGCAGGGAGGGCGTCCGCTTTTCAGACTCCGCCCCCATGGTATACGCGGTTTTTGTTCTGGCCGGGACAAGAGATGAAAGGAACTTCCATCTCCAGGCCCTGTCCGCCATCGCCCAGGTGACGCAGAACCCAAATTTCGAACACCAGTGGCTGCGGGCAAAAAACAAAAACGCCTTGCGCGACTTGATTCTCCAGGCCGACCGCAAACGGCTGCGGTAAAAATTTCCCGCCTTTAAAAACAAAAAGCCCTTTCCCGGCATTAAACAATCGCCGAAAAAAGGCTTTTAAGACCAACCCGAACTTAAACTAATCAGACCTCAAGCCAGGAATCGGAATAAAGCGTATGGCCCAGAATCACTCTGGCGGTTTTGACATAGTCCTGAAGTTCCTTGGTCGATGCCGCCGGCTCTTCTCCATCCATCACGGCCAGGATGACGTCCCGGATATCCTGCCGGTTCCCCTTGGCGATATCGGTCAGCTTTTCATCCTGAGGATCTGAAATAACCGAATACATTCCGTACCGCTCCAGCATAATCATGTAAGTCTGGTTGAGGATCGGCCGCAAATGGGAAGGTGGTCCATTAGAAACATTGGACAGGCCGCAGGTGCTTTTGCAACCGGGCGAGATATCGCCGATCATCATCTGAAAATTCAACAGGCTCATCAACTGATCCTGTTGCACGTTCACCGGGGTGACGATACCGTCAAACCAGATTCGATCGTTCTCGATTCCGGCTTCGTTGGCCGCCGTCATCAATTCCACGGCCAGCGCGGCCCGTTCGTTCTCATCCCTCGGCATGCCTTCCGGCCCCCACATCAGGGCGATAAAATCGGCATTATACTGCGCCGCCAGAGGGATCATCTTTTCGTAACGCTCCGAACGCGCCATGATGGAATTGATCAGGGGCCGCTGGGCGGTTTCTTTATAAACCTTCAGCCCCGCTTCAATAGCGGCGATGTTGGAGCTGTCCAGGGCCAGCGGCAAATCGACCACTTCCTGCACGGTCTGAATCACCCAGGGCATTAATTCAGGACCGTCCTTTTTTGCCGGGCCGAGATTGATGTCGATGTAATCCATGCCCTTGGCCTTCTGGCTCAGGGCTTCCTCCTGAATCGGCTTGGGATCGCGTTCCTTGAACGCTCTGCCGATCTTCTTGGAAATCACATTTAAACTCTCACCGATAAGTATCATAGCGATCTTCCTTTATCTTTTCTTGATTGGTTAATAAAGATATCTGGGAAAGGACGGGGTGTAAGGCCTTCCTTTCCCGAAATATCATAGCCTATCATTTTTTAACTTTCTCTTTTAAAAAAGCGGGAAGATGCGGTGCTTCTCTGGGGCCGACGGTAATTGTCCAGTCAGGCAATTCTTCCTCCACCTCTCCGGCGATGGCTGCGGCATAACCGGGAATAATCAGTTCTCTGGTCTTTGTCTTGTCGGCGATGCCGCACTTTTTCACGAAAGCGCCCACATCATCGCCGGCGAATTTTCCGGCCGCCCAGGCGGTAAGAACGGAAAGACCTTCTGAATCTTTAATCAGCAGCCAGGACGGAACCTTGCTGTTTTCCACTTCACCCGAAACAATAAAGTATGTCAGGGCAAAATTGGTGGTCACCAGCACCGGCGAGTTCTCGCCCGGGTTGTTGATTTCGTAAATGCCTTCAGTCACCATCATGGGACGCTGAGGATCCGTAAAAATATTCAGCCGTTCCAGCAAAAGCGGGAAGGTAGTCTCGCCGGTAAAATCGGACAGCACCACGATGCCGCCGTACTTGGCGATAAACATGGCCGCGATCATTGTCTCCAGATCGATGTTGGAGGCCATTTCACAGGGAAACGTAATGGTGGGAAAGCCCAGCGCTTTGTTCTGCGCTTTTAAGGCCGCCCGCCGGATCGCCACCTGATCCTCGAAGGCCTGCTTGATCTCCCTGGCGCCCGAATCCATGACAATATCCCTGATACCCGCGGCGGTCAGCTTGTCCGTCAACGGCATCAGGTTTTCCACGGAATCGGCCTTAACTGCTACAGGAAGCCCGGCCTCTCCGGCAATAGCACTGAAAGCGTCGATATTATCCTTGTTCGCCCCGTAAAGAAGCGGCCGTTTAAACCCGCAGGCCTCGACCCCGGCCTTGATGACGTCCGGATTCTCCGACATCAGGATGACGTTGAATTCCGATGTTTCCGCGACTGTTTTAGCGGTAGCGGCAAAGGCTTTGGCGTCGCCGGTGTCTTTAACGGCCACCATATCCGGCCTTAAATTCAACCCCACCCGCTCATACTGAATGGCGTTCCAGCCTTTCAGTTTTGTCTCCAGGTCTTTCTTGGGGATATCACCATTAACCAGAGCGGCCATTATGGTTTTATTGTAAAACGTCTTTTCATGACGATACATGACCGTCTCTCCGCCCGCGGTGCAGGCTCGGACGCCCTTACCGATCTTGACGGGACGAATGGGAGGCGCGGAGGCCTCAGCCAGCTGCGCCCGGGCTTCGTCAGAAACATACGGACAACTGTCAAGCTCCGCCTTGCCGGCCGCCAGGTTCATGGCAAAAGCCAGACAGGTGGGAGAACCACACTCTTTGCAGTTTGTCTGCGGCAAGAGCTTGAATATCTGAATTCCGGTTAAACCCATTTTTCTCTCCTTTATCTAAATCAAAATTTTTCAATATCAATACTACCCCATCCGGTCAAGAAGGGCCGAAAAATATTTTCCAGCCCCCTTGCACTGCATATTTTACATCAAAGAAGGCATGGAAAGCGCGGGGTGCCCTTTCTCTTCCAGCCAGGGCCGGATCTCCTCCTCGGTCGTTCCCACGGTTTCATCGGCGATCTTGTCGTAAAGGTCCGGAACACCCATGGCCTTTCCCCTGGCATCGATGCGCTCCTTGATTTCCTCTTTCAACATCTTGGGCATCCAGACCATCCGCAGCAACCCGCCGTCGCCCTTGATGAACTTGGCCTGGGTGATGTTGAACTTGGAATGGCCGACAAAACCAGGTGAAGTCGCGCCGCCGCCCATAACACCGGCCAGGGTAGTAAACTTCATGCCGCAGGGTGTTTCTCCGGCATACTCCCGGTTAACCGTCATGATGCCGTTCAGGTTCGGCAGAGTGGCGGCGATGCATTCACAGCAGCCGCAAGTGGTCATGGGGTCATGAACTATGGAATAGAGGTTGTATTTCTCCACGGCCCCACGGGATGCCTTGAAGACAAACTCGTTGACACCCTTCCACTGTCCCAGTTTCGGATCCAGGCATTCGCCCTTTTTAATCGGCTGGTTGGGTCCGGTAGGATTGATTTCATAGGATGCTTTGCAGTCCATCCAGTTATAAGCGCCGCACAGACCGGTCCGCTCCGGACTGACCGTGCAGACATGGTTGGGAGCGAACGACTGGCACAGGGTGCAGGAGTAAAACGTATCCACGTCTTCGTCCGTCATCTTGTCCACGCGCTGATCCCTTTTCTTATATTCCTCCCGGGCGGTCTTGGTCAGTTTATCCACGTCTTTCTTGTCCGTGTACAGGGTCACCTGGACCTTGTCTAAAATCTTGCCGAAATCCTGGTGCATCTTCGCGTGCAGCACAACACCGATATCCTTCAAGGTAAACCCTTTTTCCACGGCCGCGTTGCTGACCCGCACCCAGGAAATGTCCCGCTGACCGATGTGCATCACGCCCTGGATATAATTGACCAGGTGATGAATCTGGCGCTCCAGAATAGGCTCGAAATCGGTCTGGAACTCACGGCCCGCGATCTGGACAAAGATGCCCAGCGGCAGGACATCGCCCTGCTTCAGATCCGGGATATCCTTGCCGATAACGGTTACCTTGCCGTCTTCGATTTCCTTCATCTCGGCCGCCTTGACCAGCTCGGTGCACTGGGTCTTGCCGCCGCCCATCTGAGAATGAAGATCCTTACCGCGAACGCGCTCGCCTTCATAGGCCGGTCCGAACGAGCAGGGGATCTCGATCTGGGAAACCGTGACCTTCAACCCGCGGACCTCCACCGAACGCTGCACCATATCTTCGTGTTTGACGTTGGCCACGACATGCTCGTAAGTACAGATACCGGTCGGCAGAATTTCGGGGATATCCGTATCCGCCAGCGTGGGAAAGCCCCAGTTGACGCAGCCGGCGGCCGCCACGCCCCACTCGGTGCCGACATCGCCGAGGGCGTTGACAAAGGCGAAAATACGATTCTTGTTGTACAGCAATATCTTTTTATAATCTCCCGGCTGAACGCCGCCGAAAGACATGGCCGCCCGGTTGGCGAATCCCAGCGCAAACACGGCCGATGAAATATCCGGGCCGAAGGGCACGATACGGGTGTTCCACCCGATCTGCACGTTGGCCTCGATAAGCTGGTCGATCAGGGTGGTGCCGTTATGGCTGGCCGCGCAGAAAATATAGAGATTCCGTTTCTGGTATTCTTCCACGATCATCTTCGCGATCTCGGCATTGGGCGCCGCGCCGACCATGGCGGCAAAACCCGGCGCCGTGCCGTCCACGAACTCCACGCCGCGCTT
>CAYSMV010000032.1:0-6578 GCA_964432245.1 uncultured Desulfobacterales bacterium | reverse complement strand
TTCCGGAGACTGGGCGGCCGCCCGCTCTGCCGGAGACTGCCGCTGCTCCGTGCTGCCGTCGCCGCTCTCCCCCTCCGGCGGCTGTCGAGCGCCGCTTTTTGCGGTATCATCAGCCCGCTGTTCCGGCTGCTCCTTTTTCTCTGAAGGCGACGTTTCCTGCTTTCCTTCGTCCGGCTGCTTTTCGCCATCCCCGCCTGCCTGTCGGCCCTGATCTTTATCGGGCTGCGACTGCCCCTCCTGATCCTGTTGTTGATCTTTCCGCTGTTGCTGCTGCTTTTGCTGTTCTTCCAGGGCCTTTTTAGCCAGATCCAGGTTTTCGCGCGCCTCGGTGTCGTTTTTGTCTATGTCCAGGGCCTGCTGGTAGCTCTCGATCGCGCGCTGGAAATCCCGTTGCTTAAAATAAGTGTTGCCCAGGTTATAAAGCGTATCTTTCTTTAATGGTTCATCATCCTGGAACATCTCCAGGGCTTTTTTGTAATTTCCGGCCGCCTCATCATAGTTTTCGGTCTTATAATACGCTCCACCGATATTATAATAAAGGGTCGCGTTTTCCGGATCCGCCAGCTGGGCGTCAATAAAATGTTTCAAGGCCTTTTCGTACTCCCGGCCGTCATAGGCCTGTCTGCCCTGCCGCACGTCATTATAAACGCCGTCGGCCCGCGCCCCGGTCACCCCGCAGCCGACCATCACCAGAACCAGTAAAGCAACCGGCACCCTGCCCGTTGGAATGATCATCCCCGCCGCCAGACAAAGCAGGGCCAGCGCCAGAAACCACTGAAACCGGTTTTCCCAGATCCGTTTTTTCCCGCTTTCCAGGGTGGTCCGGTCCATTTTTTCGCGGATGTTATCCCTGTAAACGGCATCCAGATCCATATCCCCGGCAACAGACCGGACATAAATGCCGCCGGTCAGGGAGGCCATCTGTTTCAAGGTTTCCTCATCCAGTCTGGAGAGAACGATCTTGCCGTCCCGGTCCTTTTTGAACCCGCCCGCATCTTCGGGAACCGGCGCGCCCTGGGCGTCACCCACGACGATACAGAACAGCCTGATTTTCTTTTCCGCGGCCTGCCGGGCCGCCTCGATGGGGTCGGGCCCGACCGTCTGTTCGCCGTCGGTAATCAGGATAACGGCCTTATCGGAAGCCTCTTTTTCGCTAAAACCGGACACCGCCGTCTGCACCGCCGAGCCGAGGTTGGTCCCGCCCACCGGCAGCATATCCGGCGACAGGGCTTCAAGAAACAGATGAAAGGCGCCGTAATCCATGGTTAAGGGACATTGCAGAAAGGCGCTGCCGGCAAAAGCGACCAGGCCGACCCGGTCACCGGCCAGCATTCCCAGAAGATCGATGATTTCATACTTGGCCCGGTCAAGCCGGGTCGGATCAATATCCTCGGCCAGCATGCTCCGGGAACAGTCCAGGGCCACGATGATATCAACGCCTTTCTGCTCGATTTTCTCCCAGCGAAAACCATACTGCGGCCCGGCCAGGGCGACGATCATCGCCGCCGCCGCCGCGGCCGACAAAAACGCCCTGATATACCGGCGGGAGACAAGGGCCTCGCCGGCGATCCGGCTTAGCCCCTCGCCGGAGGCGTAACCGGACAGGATTTTCGTCCGCCGCGATATCCCCCACCAGGCTACGGCCAGCAGCGGCAAAACCGCCCAGAGAAACAGCAGAATATAGGGATGGGCAAAACTCACGGCGCCTCCAGATAAATCGTGCTTTCCAGAAACAATCGCGCCACCAGCAGCAAAAGGGCGCATAAGACGGCATAAGCGTAAAGATCGTTATAAACGGCGTAAATATCCACCTTGACCTCGGTCTTTTCCATGGTATCGATGGTATCGTATATCCGCTTTAAAGCCTCGGTGTTTTCCGCCTTGAAATACAAACCCCCTGTTTTTTCGGCAATGGCTTTCAGCGCTTCTTCGTCCATGGCAACCTGCTGGTAAACGTACTGCCGGCCGAATACCGGATGGTCCACCAGGAACGGCGCCCGGCCGGCCGAACCGACGCCGATGGTGTATATCTTAACGCCCCTCCTGGCGGCTATATCCGTGGCCTCTTCCGGGGAAAGCTCGCCCGCGTTGCTTTCCCCGTCGGTCAAAAGAATGATCACATTGGACTTGCTCTTGATATCCTCCAGCCGTTTCAGCGAAATGCCGATGGCGTCGCCAATGGCGGTCTGATCGCCGGCGGCACCGATTTTCAGGCGGTCCAGAATAAAAGCAATAGTGTTGTAGTCCCTGGTCAGCGGAATCTGCGTAAAGGCGCTGGTGCCGAAAACCACCATACCGATGCGGTCGCTTTCTCTCTTGGCGATAAACTCGGCGACAACCCCCTTGACCGCCTCCAGGCGGTCGACCATCTCGCCGGAAAGCTTGAAATCAATGGCCGCCATGCTCCGCGAGAGATCCACCGCCAGAATGATATTGATCCCCTCGGTCAGGGTTTCGATCTTACGGTCTCCCCACTGGGGCCGGCAGATGCCCGCCACGAGAAACGCATACGCCAGCCCGGTCAGCACGGGCACGACCCATTTCGTTTTCACCCGGAACGAGGCCGGGACATCGGCGAAGGAGGCCGTCTCCGAAACGGCCAGAGCCGGCTGCCGCCATCGGCGTCTCCGCAGATAGACCGCGATTGGAATCAGCAACAGCAGCAGCGCGTACCAGGGATCGGCGAACCGGAACATTACGACTCACCTCCCTGCCCGGCCGCGGCTTGCCGGGCCGCCCTGGTCCTGTTGACGACCTGCCGCGTCAGTTCCAGGTGACCGGCCATATCAGCAGAGTCCGGCCGGAACCTGGCGAACTTGACCCGGTCCCCGAATTTTAAAAACTCCCGCAGACCGGGCTGAAGGTCCCGGTCAAAATCCAGCGAGGAAAGACGGGGCAGCAGTTCTTCGGTCGTCATTTCCGGGGCGTCGATGTCAAACCGCCTTTTCAAATAGTTGCGAAACACGGCCGACAGACGAAAATAATATAAGGCCGGGGATTCGGGCGCGTCTTTTTCAAGGGCCGCCAGGTTTTCCAGGGCTTCTTCCTCCGGATCCCGATAGATCGCCGCCGTCACGTCGGAGACGGTTTTGCATCCCCGTTTCATCCGGCGGCGGATCAAAATCCAGGCCGCGATACCGGCCGCCAGCGTGGCGACCAGACCGGCCGCCCAGTAATAAACGGCGGGATTGATTCCGACCTGCCGGGGATGACGGATGTCATGGATGTCCGTCATAACAGATTTTTCCGCCGGCTCCTTCGGCGCCGGGGCCTGCGCCGCCGGCTGGTCCGCCGTTACGCCGGCAGACCCCGGGAATCCAGCGGCCCACGAGACTATGACAACGGCCATGGTTAAAAAAAATATTTTAAACACTCCTTTTCCCATTTACCGAAGTCTCTTCTCCCGCAAACGAAAATAACCAGTCAGAACATCAGCCACGTAAGTTTCCAGGCCGGAAGCGACATCGGCCTGAATCGGAACGCAGTCCATACTGGACGTTTTCAGCATTTCAATGATTTTCTTTTTCTTTTCGGCCTTTATCCGTCCCAGGGCGCGGCGGCCGGCCGTTGACGAGGCGTCAAAAAAGAGCCTCTGCCCGGTTTCCATGTCCCGCACATGGATGATTCCTTTAGCCGGCGCTTCAAAATCGCCCTTGTCATGGACGAACACCCCCACCAGTTCGTGCTTTTTTGAAACCGTCCGCAGACTCCTGGAGCTGTCGTGAGCGAAAAAATCGGAAATCAGAAAGGCGACGGTTTTTTTCGGGCAGACATTGCCCAGATAAGTCAGCGCCGCCTGGACATCGGTCCCCTCGTGCCCGGGCCGATAGGTGAAAATCTCCCTGATCAGCCGCCAGATATGCGCCGATCCCTTCTTGGGCGGGATATACTTTTCCACCCGGTCGGTAAACAGCAAGGCCCCGACCCGGTCATTGTTCTTGATGGCGTTGAAAGCGAGAATCGCGGCCACTTCCGCGGCCACGTCCCTCTTGCGGGCGTCGGCGGTGCCGAATGCCATGGAACCGCTGACGTCGATCAGCAGCATCAGCACCAGCTCCCGCTCCTCCCGGTAAAGCTTGATGTAGGGCCGCCCCATCCGCGCCGACACGTTCCAGTCGATGCTCTTGACGTCATCTCCGGCGGCGTATTCCCGGACCTCCTCGAACTCGATGCCTGAACCGCGGAACACCGAACGGTAATTACCGGACATGGCGGCATCCACCATGCGACCGCTTTTGATGTGAATCCGTTTTATCTTCTTTATGATTTCCGGTGAAAACATCTGACGATCTCCGCTTGAAAGAGCAGACGGCATCCGAGTCAGGGAACTTCCACACCGTCGAAAACATGGCTAATGATGTCGTCGGAGGTCATATCCTCGGCTTCGGCCTCGTAGGTCAGGATAATGCGATGGCGCAATATTTCCGGCGCCACCGATTTGATGTCCTGCGGCGTCACGTAGGCCCGGCCCTGCAGAAAAGCGTAGGCCCTGGCCGCCAGGCTCAAATATATGTCGCCCGGGGCGAAGCGCCGTACTGGATATACGGCGCGATATCAATTTTATAATCAGCCGGCGTCCGGGTGGCAAAAACAAGGTCCACGATGTAATCCCGCAGTTTTTCCTCCATGTACACCGACTTGACCAGCTTAACGATGCCGTCCAGATCGCCGGGAGTAATGACACTTTCAGCCCTGGCTTCTTCCTCAAAGCCCACCCGGCGCATGATCTCCTTCTCTTCGTCCCGGCTGGAATATTTCACCACCAGCTTCAGCATGAACCGGTCCACCTGCGCTTCCGGCAGCGGGTAGGTGCCTTCCTGCTCGATGGGGTTCTGGGTGGCCAGCACCAGAAACGGGTCGTCCAGCTTGAAAGTGTTGCCGCCGATGGTCACCTGCCTCTCCTGCATGGCCTCCAGAAGAGCGGACTGCACCTTGGACGGGGCCCGGTTGATTTCGTCGGCCAGAATAATGTTGTTGAACACGGGGCCTTTTTTAATGGTGAACTCCCCGGTCTTGGGAAGATAAACCTCCGTGCCGATCAGGTCCGCGGGCAACAGGTCGGGCGTAAACTGGATCCGCTTGAAAGAGGCGTCGACCGTGCCGGCCAGGGCCTTGACGGCACTGGTCTTGGCCAGCCCGGGCACCCCTTCGATCAGGATATGCCCCTTGGTGAACAGCCCGATCAACAGCCCGTCAACCATCTCGTTCTGCCCCACCACCACTTTGGCGATCTCCCGGCGGATGCCGCTGACGACCTCGTGCGCCTCCTCCACCTTGTGTTTCAATTCTTCGACAGTCACGATTCCTCCTTACGTCGATTTGCGGAAAACATTATTATCTATCCAAATCAAGTTCTTAGCGATAAAACCCGGCTCAAACAATAAGACCGGTGCCGCTTCTTGTCAAGGCCTGGAATCCCGCCGCGATCAGCCCGGATATATGTTCAACCGCCGGCCGCGTCCATCACCCACCAGAGCGTTCCGATCCACGACAGGACGATCAGCTGCAGCGGCTTGTCTCTTAAAAAAACAGACACCGGCGAACAATCCCCGGCCGGGTTGAACCCCACCTGAAGATACCGGAAAAATCCCAGGGCCACCCAGACGGACGTGAGAAAAAGATCGGGGGCGGCATGCTCCCTGATAACCCCCGGCGAAAGGGTATAGCCCACATAACCCGCCAGACAGACCGCCGCCAGAGAAACCAACCAGGCGCCGGGAAAAGCCCGCCGGCCGTCAATAGCCGCCCCGCCGGCGCTCATTTTTTCACATTGCCGTTTTGAAAAAGTGAGAAAAAGGGCCAGCAGAAAAGTGAGGCCGGCCAGCCAGTAAGAAACCGGGACATCAATAACCGCGGCCCCGGCGAAAACCCGCAGCACAAAGCCGGCGGCCACGCAGCCGCTGTTAACGCCCGGTACATTCTGCAGTTCAAGAGAATACAACAAGTTTATAACCATATAAACAAGAAGCACAAAAAAATAAGACAGCCGGAAAACCAGCAGAGAGCACACGCCGGCCATGATAGTCAGAAACAGGCAGAAAATCCACGCTTCAAAAAGGCCGACTCTTCCGGCGGCGACCGGCCGGACGCGCTTGACCGGATGGCCGGCGTCTTTTTTCCTGTCCGCGATATCATTGAAAACATAGACGGCGCTGGCCGCCAGGCAAAACCCGGCAAACCCCGTGAAAACCGCCGTCAAAGAGCGCCAATCGGCCAGGCGATGCGCGAAGAACAACGGCACGAACACAAAACCGTTTTTCAGGTAATGACTCGGACGGGCCAGCGTCACAAATGGTTTGATCGCGGCCGGCAAGCTCCTTCCGTATTTTATTAAATTACTTATAGAGCGCCTCACTTGCCTGTTGTTATCCCAGGCCGTTTGTATTAAAAAAGATGGTAGGCGACGGCTTTACGGATTTAAAATTTTTAAGTAACTATCATAACCGAATCTGAATGTTTTTCAAGCCTGCCGAACCCGTATGTAGAGAACACATAAACTGTCCGGTGTTGTAGCACATAAATTGTCCGGTTTATGTTTCACCCAAGGAGGTGAGCAGATGAACCGGACGCAATGGCTA
>CAYSMV010000031.1:0-4594 GCA_964432245.1 uncultured Desulfobacterales bacterium | reverse complement strand
CAACGTTGGGCAATATGGAACGCTTGATTGAGCAGGTCAGGAGATCATATCCGGAGGTGGCTGTTTTTGTCGGCGGCGCGCCGTTTGACCCGGAGCTGGCCCGGCGTATCGGGGCCGATGGTTACGCGGAAAACGCTATTACCATACCGGACGAAACGCGTCGCGTCCTGACCGGATTGGCTGCCAGGCAGATTGTTAATGAGAAGTAGGCCGGATGTGAGCTTTTCCCCGGCCTGTTTGTCCTGTTAGCTCATGTCCCGTGATCCGGTTTCACGGTCCCCGGGGTGAGTAAAACAATTCAGAGCCGGGTAAAGAAAAAGGGTGGGATGCGATTGTGTTTGATCAATTGCAGGACGGATTTGAATTTTCCTGTCTTTCTTTAACTCATTTTTCTCTGCCCATGGATGCGGCCGCTTATGTTTCCCGAACCGCTTCCCGGGTCGGTTATGATGCCGACGCGGTTTCTCAATCCATACGCGACAAAATCCAGGCTGTTATTCAAGACGGTATCGACATGGTCAGGATAGGCGGCGTCGGCCGGATGACGGAGATTGATTCCTGGGATTCGGAACGGATTGTCGGCCGGGAGATTGCCATTAAAAGCGTCAACTGGGCCCGTGTCGTTTCCCGGATGGTATCGCCGCGCCGGGCGATTTGTTTCGTGCTGACGCTGGGGGAGGGCTTGGACCGGGCCATGGAGAAAGCCGCGCTTTTTGAGGCCTATGTGCTGGATGGCTTTGGCTCGGAGCTGATTGAGCAGGTGGCCGATTTTGTCGAGCATCGCATAGTTCGGTGGGCCGAATCTGAAGGCTTGGCCTGTTCCCGCCGATTCAGTCCCGGATATTGCGACTGGCCGCTGGCTGAAGGGCAGAAAGAAATTTTTTCTCTGCTGAATCCGGCCGCCATAGGCGTCAGCGCTCTGGATAGCGGCGCCATGCTGCCTTCAAAGTCGATTTCCGCGGTGATGATTTCCGCCGATCGGGTTCCTCTGGCTTATCCCTGTCAGTTCTGTAAAAAAATTAATTGTGATCACCGGCGCGCCTGAGAAGACGGCTCATGAGGTTTGTCACCGGGAAAAACAATGATGTTCGGTTCCCATAAGGCGACCTGGGCTGCCTTCCCCGGAGAGAGGTTGTGACGCTCCTTCAGATAGGGGGGCAGTTTGATTTCAAAGTCAAAGGCGCGCGGTCTGCCGTTGATTTTGAAATAAAGCAGGCAGTATTCGGGAAAGGGAAACACGGACACGATGCGGCCGGCAATGACGTTGTGCTTCAAAGAATCTTTCAGGGGGTTGCCTTCCTTGATGATCTTGATGTCCTGCTGCCTGATGCAGATATCAACCGGTGTGCCGGGAGGGATTCTCCTGGACAGGACGACGCTGAAGGTTCCGGCGTCAACGACCGCGCCCGCGGAATGCGGCCGGGCGGTTCCCGAAAAAACATTGCGGTAGTTCAGATAACCGGCCACCTCTCTGGTCGCCGGGTGCTCGAATATTTCCTGTTTGATGTCGCTCTGGTGAATCCGGCCGTTCAGCAGGACCGACAGCCGCTCTCCCAGGCTGTATGCTTCTTCCAGATTGTGGGTGATGTGAAAAGCGGTGATTCCGATTTCATTAATGATTTTTTTCATTTCGACCCACAGGTCCCGTCTGGCCCCTTCATCGATGGATGAAAAGGGTTCGTCCAGAAAAACCAGGTCGGGTTGTATGGCCAGGGCCCTGGCCAGGGCGACTTTCTGTTTTTCTCCGCCGGAGAGGTGGCGGATGTTTCTGCCGCGCAGGTTTTCAATACGAAGCGTGTCGCACAGCCTGTCTACGATGCGGTTTGCCGTCGAGGGGTCGCGTTTTCCGGCGCGTAATCCGAAGCGGATATTTTCTTCGACGTTCAGGTGTGGAAAAAGCGAATAGTTCTGGGGAACATAACCCATGCGCCGGTCTTCGGGGCGGCAATGGCTGATGTCCCGGCCGTTCAGGTAGATGGCGCCGCCGTCGATGTTAAAAAACCCCAGGATGCATTTCATCAGGGACGACTTGCCGCTGCCGGTCGGGCCCAGCAGCACATGGTATTCGCCCCGGCCGCAGGAAAGATGAATGTCCCGCAGGGAAAAGTTTCCCAGAGACAGTGTCAGGGCGTTAACTTGGAGATAAGCCGTGTTCATGGAAGATTTACCGCCATTTTGATGTCAGCCGGCGTTCCATAAAGGCGAAGAACTGTTCAAACGCCAGACACATCACGGCCAGCAGCGTTAAGCAGACGATGATGATGTCAATGCGCATCAGACTCTCCGCCCTCATCAGCAACGCGCCGATGCCGGTGGGAATAGCCACCATTTCCGCGGCGATTACCGTCCGCCAGGCCATGCCGGCTTCCAGTCTCAGTCCGGTGAAAATATTGGGCAGGGCCAGCGGCAGGATGACGGAAAACAGAATTCTGCTCTCCGAAGCCCCCAAGGTCCGGGCTACCCGGATATAGTCCTGATCCACGGTTTTAATGCCGGTGATCGTGTTGTAAAGAATGGGAAAAAAGGAGCAGATAAAGATAAGCGTGATCGGCAGCAGCTCATTAATCCCGATCCACAGCATCAGCAGCGGAATCCAGCCCAGGGCGGGAATAGGGTAGAAAAGACTGATAATGGGGTGGAGTGCCTTGTCGATAACCGACCGCCAGCCCATCAGGGCGCCGATCACGATTCCCGCCGCCGAACCGGCAAAAAAACCGATCAGGACGCGAACCAGGCTGGCCAGAAAGCTTTTTCCCAGAATCCCGTCGGCGCTTAAAAAATAGAATTGCGTCAGCACTTCGGAAAACGGGGGTAGAAAAAAATGACCCGGCAGAACGCCGGCCCTGGCCACCACTTCCCACAAAAGCAGGAAGATGGCGATGGGCAGCAGGCCCCATCCGGGTTTCCATTTATCTGGCACGGTCATTTTCAAGAAATTTCAAATCAAGGATATCTCCGGCTTCAAAACTTTTTTTTATATACCCCAGTCCGGCCATATAATCTATCGTTTTCTGCACCTCCACCGGATCGATGCCAACGGCATATTCCAGCCGGTTCATGGAACGCAGCATGATGTCGGGCGTAATGGCGGTCCGGACGCCGGCGTCCATACTTTGAACAATCCCGCCGTTGGTCATAAGCATCTGCCGGGTAACGATTTCGGCCGCTTCACGGGGGGAGAGCTGGATCAGGGCGTTGGCCCGCTCTATGGTTCCGATCATTTTTTTTACCAAACCGGGCTGGTGCGTGATCAGGTCTTCTTTTACCGCCAGGACGCTGCCCTGCATGCTCGGCCACACGTCCTGAGCCGTTACAAGCATTTTGAAACCGGAAGCATCGGCCATGGTAGCCCATTGTTCCGGCAGCATGGCGGCGTTCAGTTGTCCCATTCTAATAGCCAGAAGCTGTTTGTCCGGAGACATGCGTCGAACGTTTTTTAGTACGTTGCCTTTGTCAAGACAATGGACTTCCATGATTTTTTGCAGCAGGACATCAGCAGCACCGCCTTCCCTGACACAACCCAGACGAATTCCCGGTTTTTCCAGGTCGCGGACGGTTGTGATCTTTTTCCCGTCGGCCACCAGTCCATAGCCGTATTTATGCGTCCCGGCGACGATTTTTATCGGCACCCCGGCGTTGACATAGGCATTAATGGCCGGCGCCAGGCAGATGTACGCGACCTGGATGTCGCCCCTGGCCAGGGCCGATGCCAGCGCCATGCCGGTCGTGTAGCTTTCATAATCGTTTACATTGATGCCGGCGGCTGAAAACCATCCTTTGTCTTGGCTTATATAAGCGGCCGCGGCGTGATCCATGAATTCCACCGCCATGCTGACGGCGGCGTTTTCCCCTTTGGAATCAACATCAGTCTCCGGATAAGCGGCTTCCCAACTGATCAGGATCAGAGCCAGGCCGACAATCAGGCATTGCGTTTTTTGAAGTTTATCCATCTATCAAGTGCTTTCTAAACGTTATTCGGCCGGGTAAAGGCATGAAAAAAGTTCTCATTATTTCCCGGAGCAGAGTTTCAAGAGGTTATCAACCAGGGTCTTTATATCGATTCTCGGCCAGATTGGCAGGCTGGTCTCAATGGGGTCATCCGTGACCACGGCCAGAATGTCGGCTCTTTCTTTGAAAAGCGGTTCCGTTTTTTCCGACGCCCGCCATACTTCAATTTTCCGGCCGGGCCCGTCGATATACCCTTCGACCAGGACGATATCGCAACCGGTAAAGAGTGGAGAGAGTCTGCCAAACGGGTTTTCCTCGAAGCTTCTCGGGAAATAAACAGCCATCTGGGTGGTAGTGACGACGGCGGCCGGAACAGCGCCAGCCCGGCGGTGTTGATAAGAATCCTTGCCGTACTTGTCCAGTTCATGATCATGGCCGCTGTGCTTCAGCGTGCCGACTTTCAGGCCCTGACGCGTTATTTCCCTGACAAGATCAACAATCAGAGCGGTTTTACCGTTCCTGGCGCGTCCCACGATATGGACGATATTCATAAGGTACCCGGTTTGTGGGCACCTCTAAAAATTGCCTTTTGGCCCGATGTCGGCGTTGTGCTCAAATTTTAATCCTCGAAATACTTCTATGTATT
>CAYSMV010000030.1:0-1641 GCA_964432245.1 uncultured Desulfobacterales bacterium | reverse complement strand
GGCCTGCCGCTCACGGGGGGACCTGAACTGGTCCATGAGGTTGGTCTTAAAAAACGTCGGCGCCACCACGGTCACACCGATATTCTTCGGAGCCAGTTCCATGCGCAGGGCCTCGGACAGGGAGATAACGCCGGCCTTGGGCACATTGTAACAGCTCATCTCGGCAAAAGAGAGTAGTCCGGCGGCGGAGGCCATATTGACGATATGTCCGCCGCCCTGTTTTTCCATGACGGGAATAAAGGAGCGGCAACCGTAAATAACGCTCATCATGTCCGCATCGAGCATCCATTTCCAGAGATCCAGTGAAATTTCCTCCATGTATCCGGCGCCAGCCACCCCGGCATTATTGACCACGATGTCCGCCCCGCCCCATTTTTCCGTGTAATGAGCCGCCATGGCGCTGACCTGCTCCGGGTCGGTAACGTCGCAGGCCCTCTTTTCACCGCTGCCGCCGGCAGCGTTCACCAGCCTGACCGTTTCATCCGCCCGTTCTTCATTAATATCTGATACACCGACCCGCCAGCCCTTTTCGGCAAAAACCAGGGCCAGTGCCCGGCCAAACCCGCTGCCCGCGCCGGTGATGACCACCCGTTTTTCCGGAAACCGTTTCATCTTTTTCTCCCGTTATTTTTTCTGGTAAAAATATCAGTAATATTCAATATTATTCAGCCGCTCTTTTATCCCATAAAAAAAACCCGAATATGAGCGTAAAAGCCAGATCCCCCAGCCCGCCCGCAAAACCCAGAATCGTGACCCTGCCCGTAAAATAGAAAACAGACAAAAAACCGAAGAAATAGAGCTTGCCGACAATCGCCATCCATACGATGCCGTGATTCTTTGATACATCCCTGGAAACCAGATAGTAGCCGACACCGAAGATCAGCACAGCGGCCCACATGGTCACATAGGCCAGTAAAGACAGATAATGACCAAATATCGCGTCGATATGCTCCGCGCCAAAAAGCAGCGTAATATTAAGCCTTAATGCCACCAGCGCGGGAACCGCTATAAGAATATTCCACAACGCCCCGACCAGAAAAATTCTGCTGTAAGCCGTATCGGAAATCCGCTGCATCTGTTTTTGCTCCTGTTTCCGAAGTTCACCGGTCTGTATATTGTTTATTTCTACGACTGATTAGTTTTTTTCTCACAGACCGACTTGCCTGTCAATATTTTAGTAATGATGAAGATTGTCAACAGATGAGATGATTTTTTTCTTGACAAGGGCAGTTCGACCTCCTTATATTGAACACACGGTCAGTATTAAAAATCCATTTTAACGGAAAACCGCATGGCTGTCACAAAAAAACCGGTCGGACGGAGAAGGAATTTAAAAGAACAGCAACGGCGCGCGCAAATCAAAGAGGCCGCCATCAACCTGTTCTCCGCCAAAGGCTATCAGCAATCCACCATGGACGATCTGGCCGGGGAGGCCGGCGTCAGCAAGTCCCTGATTTACTGGTACTGGACAAGCAAGGCCGCCCTGCTGTCCGAATTGATTGACACCTGCATGGATCAGTATATTGACCTGCTGACCGAAGCGGTCAACATGGACAAACCCTTTATCGACAAATTTTATCAGACATTATGGCGTTATCTGGATATATCCAGGAAAAACGACCGGCTCAACAAGCTGGTGCA
>CAYSMV010000029.1:0-4742 GCA_964432245.1 uncultured Desulfobacterales bacterium | reverse complement strand
AGCCAGCGGGGAAAGATCGACGCCTTTTTCCGTAAAATAATCCTTTAACAGAGCAAAATGGATATTCCAGATGTTTTCACCCGGTTTTACCACGTGTATTCCGTATTCCGTTACATCCTCTTTATTGATTGAGCGGTCATTTTGCAAGTCTTTTTCAACGATTCGGCCTTTTTTAAGGTCGGATTTTTCCCTGATGCTTTCCATGGCGACAGTTTTACCCCCCACTTTGACGGCTTCATCCCCCCGTAACACCAGATCAACGCCTTCGTCAATATTGTATTTTTCTTTTCTTTTTTTCATTTCTTCCTGAAGGGCGTCATCCTTGCTCAGGTTGTCATAATCGACGACGGGCGGTTGCCGGGTCGATTGTGAGGAGTCGGCGGCCGGCGAAGTTTGGCCGGTTGAAGAAGCCGTTTTTGCTGCGTCGCGGTTTGAAAAATACAGAAAGGCCGCTGCGGCGGCGACGGCGATAAGGCCGACAATGGCCGCGGTCATCCAGGGCGCTTTGCCGGCGGTATTTTCCGCTGATGGATCGGGCATGTTTTCACTCTTGCGGTTTTTAAGCGGTTGGCCCCCCAGGGTGGAGCTGCTTCTCCATTACGCCCGCCAGATGATTTTACTCTCATCTCGGGGCATGGCGGCGTCGCCCTTTATGGTGATCATCAGGCCGCGTCTGGACTCCAACTCCAGGAGTTCGTTTTTCTTTCTGTTTAACAGGTATTCCGCCACTTCCATGGGGAGAAGGCCGGTTACCTGGCTGCCGTTTTTTTTGAGCGTTTCCAGTTGCAGTTTTCGCAGAAAGCGGACACCCAGCTTGTCGGCGGCCAGGACATAACCTTTTCCGCCGCAATGGCCGCAACTGACGAAAGTGGACGTTTCCAGGGATTGCCTCAATCGCTGGCGTGACATTTCCATCAGCCCGAAACGAGAAATAACGCCTACCCTGGTTCTGGCCTTATCGTTTTTCAGGTTGGTTTTAAGACATTTTTCAACGGACGAGTTATGGGCGCGCGTTTTCATGTCGATAAAATCAATGACAATCAGTCCGCCCAGATCTCTTAACCGCAACTGCCGGGCGATTTCTTCGGCTGCTTCCAGATTGGTCTGAAGGGCGGTTTCCTCAACGGACGAGCTTTGTTTTAATTTTCCGGAATTCACGTCAATGGCGACCAGCGCTTCGGTCTGGTTTAAGACAATGGACCCGCCTGAGGGGAGCTTGACGGCGTTCTGAAAGATCGATTCTATCTGCTCTTCCAGCTGATGCTTGGTGAAGATGGGCTTGGCGCCGTTATATAGCTTTACGATCTTGGCGTGTTTGGGAGAAATAATATGAACGAAATCCTTGACTTCCTGGTATATGGACGGTTCGTCGATCAGAATTTCCGTGATATCGGCGGTCAGGTAGTCCCGGATGACCCGTACCGCCAGGTTGCGCTCCTTATGCAGGACGGCCGGAGCGGTACTTTTGATTCCTTTTTGCTTGATGTCTTTCCAGAGACGCAAGAGATAGCGGATATCGTTGGCGATAACCGTCTTGGTGGCCTCTTTCGCGGCGGTGCGCATAATGATGCCGATGTTATCGGGGATCGATATCTTTCCCAGTATCTCTTTCAGCCGTTTCCGCTCTTCGTCATCGTTTATCTGCTTTGATACGCCGATGGTTTTGCTGCCCGGCATGAGAACGCAATATCTGCCGGGAATGGAAAGATACGTCGTCAAGGCGGCGCCTTTATGCATCAAGGGGTCTCGGGTGACCTGGACCAGCATCTCCTGGCCGGGCTTGATCAGGTTCTGGATAGGTTCCCGGCTGTCTCCGTTCTGAAAGTAATCACCGTGGATTTCCTGCTTTTGGAGAAATCCGTGGCGTTCTTCCCCGTAATCAACGAAGGCCGCCTGCAGAGAGGGTTCAACCCTGGCGATGACGCTTTTGTAAATATTGCTTTTGGTCGTGGCCCTGGCGGACGTCTCCAGGTGAAACTCGTCCAGCCGGTTGTCCTTTATTCTGGCAATCCGGCATTCTTCGGTATCAACGGCATTAATGAGAATTCTGATGGTCATGGGGTTGTCCTGTGCTTAGTTTACGGAGGAGGCGATTGTTTTGTATCTCTTTCGGTTTGGATTTTTCCCGGAGTTTTTACAAGCCCGTCCGTTTTCATAACAACAGTTTACTTGGTTTTTTAAACTATTCAAAATGAATATGAAATTTGACGGGGCAAGTCAATCGCTTTTTATCAGCGGGATTCGGTGACCGAAAAAAATCCGGTGGGTATTGCCTTTTTCAGGTGTTTGTGACAACAATCAGCAGAAATTGGCGGTCGGGTGGCTTCTGAACGGAACAGTCGGAAGCCTAACGGCATGGGCAATAATAAAACGATGGAGCGGCGGATGATCATCGTGACGGGTGGCGCCGGTTTTATCGGCAGCGCCGTAGTCTGGAAATTAAATGAAACCGGCCGGGACGATATTTTGATCGTCGACAATCTGGGCGTGTCGGATAAGTGGAAGAATCTCGTCAGGCGGCGATATCTGGATTACATGCATAAGACCGTGTTTATGGACAAGTTGATAAACGGCGAGATCGATAATATCGACGCCATTGTTCATATGGGCGCCTGTTCCTCAACTACCGAGCCGGACGCTGATTATTTGATGGAAAACAATTATCACTATTCCCGGCGTCTGGCGCAATACGCGGCGTATCGGAACATCCGCTTTATCAACGCCTCCAGCGCCGCTACATACGGAGACGGCAGCCCGGGGTTCTCAGACAACCCGGAATCACTCGACCGGCTGGTTCCTTTGAACATGTACGGTTATTCCAAACATCTTTTTGATCTCTGGGCCCGGCGCCACCATCTTCTGGACCGGATTGTCAGCCTGAAGTTTTTTAATGTTTTCGGCCCCAACGAATACCATAAAGGAGATATGCGCAGCGTCGTCGTCAAGGCCTTTGCCCAGGTCCGGGAGCAGGGGACGATCCGGCTGTTCAAATCTTACCGGGATGAATACGAACACGGCGGACAGAAAAGGGATTTCGTGTACGTGAAAGATTGCGCTGACATCATCTGCTGGCTGATCGAGAACCGGGACGTGTGTGGAATCTATAATATCGGCACGGGTCGGGCGCGGACCTGGAATGATCTGGCGACAGCGGTTTTTTCGGCCATGGATATTTCTCCGCGAATTGAGTATATTGACATGCCGGAAATACTCAGGGATCGTTATCAGTATCACACGGAGGCGGAAACGGGTCGTCTGAGCGGCGCTGGTTGTCCGGTGGCCTTTACCGGTCTTGAAGATGCCGTGGCCGATTATGTGAAAAATTATCTGCGGACGGCGAATCCCTATCTTTAAAGGTTGAACCATGACGAGTTTTGAAAACATCCTCCATGATCACCGGCAATGCATCGACCGGCTGGCCGGCCTCGGGGAGGTCATAGACGGCGCCGCCAGTTCTCTGGCCCGGATTGTCGGCCACGGCGGCCGGATTTTTGTCTGCGGCAACGGCGGCTCAGCGGCCGACGCCCAGCATTTCGCGGCCGAGCTGATCGGCCGGTTTGAAAAAGAGCGGCGGCCTTTCCCGGCCATAGCCCTGACGACCGACACCTCCATTCTGACCGCCGTGGCCAATGATTATGCGTTTGGCGGCGTTTTTACCCGGCAACTGAGGGGCCTGGCGAATCGCGGGGACGCCCTGGTGGGAATATCAACTTCCGGGAATTCCGAAAACATCATCAGCGCCGTGGCTCTTGCCCGGGAACTGGGCCTGGAGACAATCGCTCTGTGCGGCCGCGACGGCGGGCTGTTGAAGGATCGTGCCGGCCATGTCATTATCATTCCGTCGAACAACACGGCCCGGATTCAGGAAGCGCATATCCTGATTCTTCATTATTTCGCGGCGGTCATAGAAGAGACGAACGCGGAGAAGGTGACGCCATGACGGTTTCCTGTCCTGATTTTTCGTCCTGTCGGGTTCTGGTAGCCGGTGACGTCATGCTTGATGTTTACTACTGGGGTGATGTCGGCCGGATTTCGCCGGAGGCTCCGGTGCCGGTCGTTAACGTGAAGAAAAAGACATATACCCTGGGCGGGGCCGGTAACGTGGCCTTGAATCTGGTCGGTCTGGGATGCGATGTTGCCCTGATCGGCGTGTGCGGCGATGATCCGGCCGGCGCGCGGGTAGTCCGGGCGCTGGCGGATAACAATATTCATAATCATCTGGTGGTCGATCCGGATCATATCACCACGACCAAGACCCGGGTCCTGGGACATAAGCAGCAGCTGGTCCGTCTTGACGAGGAACGCCGGTGGTCGGCGGTCGGCCGGGACGGCGATCGTCTGGTAGCCGATTTTGAAGCGCTTATATCCGGATCCGACGTGGTCGTTTTATCTGACTACGGCAAGGGGATGTTCGGGGGCGGTTTGGCCGAAATTTTTATCGCGCGTTGCACGGCCGCCGGCGTGCCGGTATTCGTCGACCCCAAAGGCGGAGACTGGTCGCGGTATGAACGGGCAACCTGCATCACCCCGAATTCCGGAGAATTCGCGGCTGTCTGTGATGCGCCAATTGACGAGGAAAGCCGTTTTAACGACCAGGCCGAAGCCGTAATCAGAAAGTATCATCTTGATTACCTGCTGGTGACCATGGGAAGTCGGGGCATGGCCCTGTTCGGCCGGGAAATGCCGCCGTTGCACATTTCCACGGAAGCCAGGGAGGTTTTTGACGTGTCCGGAGCCGGCGA
>CAYSMV010000028.1:0-6443 GCA_964432245.1 uncultured Desulfobacterales bacterium | reverse complement strand
GCCATACGGAATATTTTAATAATATTTTAACCCATTATCAGACGGATTCGGGGGAATAAATGAAAGTTCTGGTTACCGGCGGAGCCGGTTATATCGGGTGCCTGGTTGTTGAGGAACTTTTAAAAAGCGGCCACCGGCCGGTGGTTTTTGACCTGTTCAACTGGGGACGGGAAGCAATCGAACCTTTCAGCGACCGCATCGACGTCGTGGAAGGAGACTGCCGGAACTCCCGGGATATCATTTATGCCCTGGAAGGCGTGGACGCCATTATCCATCTGGCCGGGATCGTGGGAGAGTTCGCCTGTAAAAGCAATCACAAGGCCCATTTCTCCATTAATGTGGAAAGCACCCGCACCCTGATCAACTGCTGCACCGATCCGGAGCTGGATCTGGTCAGGGACTTTATCTTCGCTTCCTCCTGTTCCGTCTACGGCAATGTCAAGGGGCTGTACCGGGAAGTGACCGAAGACACGCCGACCGCGCCCCTGTCAGAATACGCCCACGCCAAGCTCCGGGCGGAAAAAATCATCTTCGACCGGGCCCGGGAAATCCCTCATTTTCATCCCACGGTCCTGCGGCTGACCACGGTCTTCGGCTGGTCGCCCCGGCCGCGGCTGGACCTGGTCACCAACCTGTTCGCCTACAAGGCCTGGAAGACCGGAAAAATGACCATCTTCGGGGACGGCCGGCAATACCGTTCGTTGATTCATGTGCGCGACATCGCCCGCGCCCTGGTGCAGACTTTAAACGCTCCCCGGTTCATGCGCGACCGGAAAATCTTTCACCTGGGCGAAGAAAAAAACAATAAAACCGTCAGGGAAATCGCCGAAATCGTGCGCCAGCGACTGCCCCACGCGGTCATCGAAGTCAGCGACGCCAAGCCCACGGACAGGCGGGACTATCAGATCAACTGCCAGCGGCTGAAAAACACCATCGGCTGGGAGGCGCGATACAGCGTGGCCGACGGCATCAACGAACTGGTGGAAAAATTTGAAACCCTTGATCTGGACTGGGAATCCTGGAAATACCGGAACAATGATTTTAAATATATTTAACGGGTAGCAAATGGAAACCACGATGATTAAAGTCGCCGAACCGATCGTAGGCGAGGAGGAAGCCGAAGCCGTCCGGCAGGTGCTGTTGTCCGGTAATTATGTTTCCGGGAAAAAGGTGGCGGCCTTTGAAGCGGCCTTCGCGGAATATATCGGCACAAAATACGCCGTGGCCGTCAGCAACGGCACCTCGGCCCTGCATATCGCCCTGGAAGCCATGGGTATCGGCCAGGGCGACGAGGTCATCGTGCCGCCGCTGACCTTTTTCGCCACGGTCTCTTCGGTGCTCTATCTCGGAGCAGTGCCGGTGTTCGCCGATCTTGACCCGGATGATCTCTGCCTTTCCCCGGAAAGCGTTAAAGACAAGATCACTCCCCGGACAAAAGCCATCCTGCCGGTGCATCTCTTCGGCGCCGCCGCCAAAATGGACAAGCTTCTGGAAACCGCCGACCGTCACGGCATCCCCGTGCTGGAAGACTGCGCCCAGGCTCACGGCACGGAATATAAAGGAAAGAAAGTGGGGGGTATCGGCCGGGCCGGCGCTTTTTCCTTTTTCGCCACCAAGCACATGACCACCGGCGAAGGCGGCATGATCACCACCGATGACGCCGGAATCGTCAAAACAGCCAGGATAATCCGCAGCCACGGCATGTCCGGCCGGGACGATCATATCCGTCTGGGATACAACAACCGCATGACCGAGATGGAGGCGGCCATGGGGCTGGTGCAGCTCAAAAAACTGGATGAGCTGAACGGAAAACGCATTAAAAATTCGGAATACCTTTTAAGCAGGGCGAAAGAACTGCCCTGGGCACAAATCCCGGTTCCGGGCAAAGTCGTTAAACACACCTATTTCTGGTGCCCCATCATGGTCAGGCCGGATTCCGGGAAAACAATCCAGGGGCTGAAAGATCACCTGAAAACGAACGGCATCGAATTCCGGCAGCGATACCAGGCGCCGCTTTACAAACAGCCGGTCATGCAAAAAATCGATCCCGCTTACGCCGGCCTGCGTCTGCCCAACGTGGAAAAGGTGGCCGGACAGGTTATCGGTCTGCCCAACCATCCGGGGCTGACGGCCGACAAGCTGGAACGCATCGTAACCGTGCTGCGACGATTTTAATCCACGCTTTTAACAGGCCATGAATCAAACCAGTAAAAAAATTATCATCGTGGGCTGCGGGGCGCAGTGCAAATACGCCCTGGATATTTTTTCCCAAACAGGCCGGGCCGTGGAAGCAATTCTGGACCCGGTCGGTAAAAAAGCGGGCGAAAATTTCGAGGGATTGCCGATTCGTCTGTTTGACAAGGCAAAATTTCAGGAACAATTAAAAAAGAGCCGCCATTCCGTCATCATCTGCGTCAGCGACAACACATTAAAAAAAAGGCTGTTCGACCTTCTCGGGCAAACCGCCGAATTCACCAATGCCGTTCATCCCGCCGGCGTGATTTCTTCCAGGGCCTCCCTCGGCCGCGGCGTCATCGTTAACGCCACCGCGGTTATTCAGCCCTACGCCGTTATCGGCGACGGCGTCATGATCCATGCCGGTGTAATCATCGAACATGACTGCCGTATCGCCGATTTCGCCAACCTGGCGCCGAACGTGACGCTTGCCGGCGGCGTCAGCATCGGCGAAGGAACGACCATTTATACCGGCGCGGTCGTCGCGCCGAACATATCCATCGGCGCCAACGCCATTGTCGGCGCCGGATCCCTGGTACTTAACGATCTGCCGGACAATGCAATCGCTTACGGCGCGCCGGCGAAAACTGTCAGAGAAACAAGCCCATGAAGGTTATCGTCACCCTGACCGCCCTCAATGAGGCCCGGAATATCGGTCAAATCGTTCAGACTATAACGCAAGACGGCTATGGTTGCCTGCTGGTGGATGACGGCTCTTCCGATGACACCCGGGCTATCGCCGCCTCCCTGGGCGCCGAGGTAATAAGGCATTCAATCAATCTCGGCCAGGGTTACGCGGTGTTGACCGGCTTCAAGGCCGCGCTCATGGAGGACTGCGACATCATCATTGAAATGGACGCCGATGGGCAGCACGATCCGTCACAGATTCCTCTTTTTATCGAAAAGATGAAAACCACCAGGGCCGATATCGTGGTCGGTTCCAGGATTCTCGGATCGAACTACGACAGCGCCCCTTTTTTCCGGAAAACCTTCCTGCCGCACTTCACCTGGCTCATCAACCGCCTCACCGGGTATCGCATGACGGATTCCATGTGCGGCTTCAGGGCCTTCAGAAAGCACTCCTTAGCCCGTGCATCAGGCCTGCTGGATGAGATGCTGGAGCCCCAGTATCTGGCGGCGGAAATGTTTTTGCGGTTCGCCAGAGCCGGGCTGACGGTGGAAGAAGTCCCGATCGATCTTAAAGAGCGCCCCAGCGGCGCCTCCTATAAGGGCCTGGCGCGTTACGGGTTCGGCATCATAAAAGCCATTACCCGCGTCCTGATTGATAAATCTTATCGACATTTGAGGCAGCCATGAAAATAACCCCCGTCACGCTGTTTTTGGTGTTTTTTTCCGTCAGTATGATCCTGCTCGTTCTGTCCAGAATCAAAAAAGACGCCATCGGTTTGCGCTCCGCCCTCGTCTGGATTTTGATAATGGCCGGCATCGGCGTGTTCAGCCTGTTTCCCGGCCTGCTTGACTGGGCCATCCGGTTTTCCCGGATGAAAGAAAGAATGATCTTTGTTCTGCTGACCGCCGTCTTTATCCTGCTGGCATTTATTTTCAATCTCAGCACAAGACATGACCGGATGCAGCGCGACCTGTCCAAAATCATTCAGGAACTGGCGCTTATCAACTACCGGTTAGAAAAAAAAGAAAAGAAAAAAACGGATGGATCCGAGGCATGAAGGTTATTTTTCTTATCGGCTCCCCCCGCTCCGGAACCACCATCCTGGAAAATATCCTGGGCTGTCACCCCGATATCGCGGAATTTTATGAACCATACTATTTATGGGAACGGTTTTTCAACGCGGATAAGGATGACGTCTGGGACGGCAGTCTGCTGACAAAAACCGTGGCCAGGGATATCCGGCGGGAGTTCGCTCGCTTTGCCGGAAAAAGCCGGAAAGCCCTCATTCTTGACAAGTCTCCCATCCATGCCTTCAATATACCGATTATTCATTCCATTTTCCCGGAAGCATTCTGGATTCATCTTCTCCGCGACGGCAGGGATGTGACCCTGTCCATCAGAAAAGAATGGGAAAAACGGAAAAAAATAGTGCGGGAAAAAGACCTGGTAGCTTTTCTGAAAACAACCAAGTCGATGCTGGATCGGCAGCCCTTCTGGCGCTACAAGCTGATGGCCATTACCTATGAATTCAAAAACTCTTTTCCCCTCACCCCTCATCGCTTCCTGAACAAATCCAGGTGGAAGGGAGAAGCCGGATGGGGCCCCCGCTTTTCCGGATGGGAGGAATATCTCGCGGCCCACACTTCCCTGGAATTCAACGCCATGCAGTGGGTCAAATCGGTGGAAGCGGTTCGGGCCGACTGGAATCGACTGCCGCCGGCATCAAAACGGCTGGAGCTCCGGTATGAAGAGCTGCTGGCCGACCCGGAAAAATCACTGGCCTCGATTTTGAGTTTTCTGGGCTACCCGGCTGACGCCGACTTTTTTACGACCATCCCCAGGCTGAAAAGCGACAACACGGGAAAATGGCGGGTTGAATTCAGCGGGGGTGAAATCGAAATGATCAGGCCGGTTCTGACGCCGCTGCTGGAAAAAACCGGATACCTCAAATCCAGTCCCTGGGTGGTGGATTAATGCTTAAATATATTTTCCGCATATCTCTTTCGTGCCTGCTGCTCGTCTATATCGGCCGGAAAATCGACTGGCGGGTGATCGCTGAAGCTTTTAAAAATACCGACATAATCTGGTATCTGCTGTCCACCGTCATCGCCCTGAGTTGTCTTTTGTGCACGACGTTGAAATACAGACTGCTGGTTCACAAAACGGCACTGTCTCTTTCCATCATCCGCCTGGCGGTTATTTATTTCATCAGCCAGTTCTACGCCCTTTTTCTGCCTACGGCCCTGGGAACGGAAGCGGTCCGCTGGTATAAAGTCACCAAGGGCAAGCAGGGCAAGAGTTTCTTTCTGGCCGCCACGACTTACGAAAGGATACTCTTCCTTCTGACGCTGGTCTGTTCCGGGATGATACCGCTGTTGTTTGTTCATCAGTCTTCCGAGATCCTTGCCCTGCGGGACCGGATTATGCCGGTGGCGATCATATTCAGTCTTATCCTGGCCATGGGCCTGGCGTACCTGCTGAACCCGAAAATCCATATTTTCCTTAACGCCTTTCTGAAAACCGCGTCGAGAATAAAAAAAGGCGGCAAACTGGATCTGCTGATCAGCAACCTGTCGCTTAAAGACCAGTCCTGGACATTACTGGCGCTGCTGGTTCTGTTAACCATCTGCTGGCAATTCTTTTATATCATCCGGATATATTTACTGTTTCACGCCATGAACATCCACCTGGGAATAGCCGAAGCCGCCTGGATGGGGTCTTTGGTGCTGTTGCTCCAGGTCCTGCCCCTCTCCTTTGCCGGACTGGGCATCCGTGAAGGCGCTTATGCCTATCTATTTACCCTTTATGGGCTGCCGGCGGAACAGGGGGTTGTCATGGGCCTGCTGTTTTTCACGCAAATGATGATATTCGCGTTTATAGGGGCCGTACTGAACATATTCGAAAAATAAATCTAACATGGCAACAAGGATAGGGGACTAAATAAGTTAATAAGTTAAGGGCGTCCCCTGTGAACTTATTCATGACGAACAAACAAAATAAAAAAACAATGCTTTTTTTACGGCAGCTGTTTATCACCAGGCTAATTGCGCGGTTAAGCAGGAACAAAGTTATCAAAAGGCGCCTCCCGAAAAGAGCCGGTGGCGGCAAGATATTTGTGACACCGGGATCGGCTTTGTCATATTGGCGAACAAATCTGGACAATTCTGAATTCGGTTGTCTGTTTGACTGGGTTGAAGAGTTTGTAAAGCCCGGTAATATTGTATGGGATATAGGGGCAAATGTCGGGCTTTTCACTTTTGCAGCAGCCAACCGGATAGGCACTCGGGGACAGGTCGTTGCATTTGAGCCAGATACGGTATTGTTTGATCTGTTACAAAAATCCTTACGCCTAAAAAATTTCCCTCCCCATATTTCGATAATCCCGGTTGCAGTTAGTGATACCGTTGATCTAATCCGGTTTAATATCAGCGCCAAAGGTAGGAGCTCCAATTATATTGATGCCGTCCACAACTTGAATCTGGTATAGGTTGGAAAAAATGGACACCAAAGTTTATGATAATTAATAGATGGAGGTGTCAAAATGGAAAAGCTACCATACGGCAAGTACAGCCGGGAA
>CAYSMV010000027.1:0-2858 GCA_964432245.1 uncultured Desulfobacterales bacterium | reverse complement strand
CTACGAAAATTTAGATATATTCTGGAGTGAAGCAATGGCAAAGAAAATTATTGGACAAGTGAAGTTGCAGGTAATGGCCGGCAAGGCCAATCCTTCGCCGCCTATCGGGCCCGCTTTGGGGCAGCATGGCGTCAACATTATGGATTTTTGCAAGGCATTTAATGCCCGGACGGCGGAAGAGGAAGGAATGATTATCCCCGTTGTGATAACCATTTATGCGGACAAATCCTTTTCTTTTATCACCAAGACGCCTCCGGCGGCAGTGCTTTTGAGGAAAGCCGCAAAAATCGCCAAGGGCTCGGGAGAGCCGAATAAAGAAAAAGTCGGCAAGGTGACGGCAAAGGATGTTGAGGAAATCGCCAAGCTCAAGATGTGTGATCTGAACGCTACTGATCTTGACGCTGCCTGCAGAATAATCAGGGGTACAGCCAGAAGCATGGGCATAGAGGTCGTATAATATCGGGAGGTCGTTAAAGAAAATGGCTAAAAAGGGAAAGAAATATATAGCAACCCGTCAGAAGTTGGATCCGGTCAAAAAGTATGACATTGCTGAAGGTATTCAATTGGCGGTAGAATCCAGTTACGCCGGCTTCGATGAAAGCGTTGAAGTGGCCGTAAACCTGGGGGTCGATCCGCGGCACGCCGACCAGATGGTTCGGGGTTCTGTTGTTTTGCCCAACGGCATCGGCAAGGAAGTGCGGGTTCTCGTCTTCGCCAAGGGGGAAAAAGAGAAGGAAGCCCTGGACGCGGGAGCTGAATTCGTCGGTAATGACGATCTGATCGAAGACATAAAGGGCGGCTGGTTCGAGTTTGACAAGGCGATAGCAACGCCCGATATGATGGGAGCGGTCGGTAAAATCGGTAAATTGCTGGGGCCGAGAGGACTGATGCCGAACGCGAAAACCGGAACCGTCACCTTTGATGTGGCCAGGGCGGTCAATGAGCTTAAAGCCGGGAAAATAGATTTCAGAGTCGATAAGGCGGGCATTATCCATACGACCTTCGGCAAGGTTTCGTTTGGCGTGGATAAGCTCAGGGAAAATCTGGCGGCCTTTCTGAAAACGCTTTTAGCCCTAAAACCCTCCGCCAGTAAAGGAACATACCTGAAAAATCTTTCCATCTCAACTACCATGGGGCCCGGCATTAAACTGGATACAGCTCTCGTTAAGGAGTTTGTCAAATAGAAGTATTATAAATAATGATGTTCAATAATCTGTCAAAGACCGCGGGCGCAGACGCTGTTTCTGCTTAATCCGGTGTTTTTACCTGCCTGCCGAGACAGTGAAATCCTGGACTTTGATCCCGGGTTTATGCCTCCGGTTTTTGTAGAAAAAGAAAGGGGGTGTATTTAGTTGCTGACTCTAGAAGAAAAAAAAGCGCTGGTTGAGGATCTGCATGAGAAACTTCAAAAAGCCAATATCGTTATCCTGACCGATTACAAGGGACTTAAGGTTGAAGAGGTCAATGGTCTGCGCCGTCAACTCAAAGAAGCAGGCGCGGAATACAGGGTGGTAAAAAATACTGTTCTTAAACGAGCCTCAGAGAATACGGATGCGGCGGTTGTCAGTGATTATTATGAAGGCCCGACGGCCGTCGTTATGAGCTATGATGATCCCGTGACTCCAGCCAAGATTCTGTTCGAGTTCGTTAAAAATAACGAAAAGATGAAAATCAAAATCGGTGCGATGAACGGCGGTCTGTTGACCGCGGACAAAATCATCGCCTTGTCGAAACTGCCGTCACGCGAAATTTTGTTGTCGCAGTTGCTTTCCGTTTTGATTGGCGTGCCCACTTCGTTGGTCAGGGTTTTGAATGCTGTCCCCGGGCAGTTGGTGAATGTTTTATCCGCGATTAAAGAAAAGAAAGAAGCGGCTTAAAAATTTAGTAATGATAAATATGCATTGTGGAGGATTTATTGATGGCTGAGATAACAAAACAAGATGTTATTGATTTTATTGCGAACATGTCGGTGCTTGAACTTTCCGAGCTTGTTTCAGAGCTTGAGGATAAGTTCGGCGTGTCCGCGGCCGCCCCTGTCGCCGTAATGGCCGGCGCGGCGCCGGTTGCCGGCGGTGCTGCCGCGGCGGAAGAAAAAACCGAATTCGATGTCGTGCTGGTCGCCGCCGGAGACCAGAAGATTCAGGTCATTAAAGAAGTCCGGGCCATCACCGGCCTGGGACTGAAGGAAGCCAAAGCCCTGGTGGAAGAAGCGCCTAAACCGGTAAAGGAAGGCATCCCCAAGGAGGAAGCCGAAAAAATCAAGGCTCAACTGGAAGGCGCCGGCGCTCAGGTCGAACTGAAATAAAATGTCCTTGTCGTGACGATTCGGGTAACTGGAATTCCCCCGTCTGCCAAGCCGGGGGTAATTTCATTTTTTAGCATGATGATCAGAGACAAGAACAGAAACGTCGGACCGGTGAACGAGGTCTTTTCTTTTTAAAAACATATTTTCGGAGATGCCATGTCAGGCGAATCAATTACAGGTAAGCGCATAAGAAGAAATTTCGGCAAACTGGAGAGAATAGCGGAAATACCCGATCTCATAGGCATGCAAAAGGAGTCGTACAGTCGTTTCCTGCAGCTGGACAAGGCTCCGGAAGAGCGGGAAAGCATCGGTTTACAGGCTATATTCAACTCTGTTTTTCCGATTAAGGATTTTACCGAAAGCGCTTCTCTGGAGTTTGTGTCATATTCTTTCGGTTCCGTTAAACATTCCGTTCCCGAATGCATTCAGCGGGGAATGACTTACGAAGTCCCGGTGCGTATCCGGGTCAGACTCGTCGTCTATGATGTCAATGCCGAGACCGGTTCGACCAGCATTCGCGATATCAAGGAACAGGAGATATATTTTGGCGCCA